>JAILLI010000179.1 GCA_024693225.1 Lachnospiraceae bacterium | reverse complement strand
TCATAGTTGGTAAACATACGGATATCATCATATACCTTATCAAGATTCTTCTTGATGAACTTGAGTGAGAGCTTAACTCCGACAAGGAATTTCACATGCTCTCTGTATAGACCATTGATGTTGTCCTCAGAGTAAAAACCTTTGTCCATGACAAACTTGGTCTTGCCAAAGCCCAGGATATCCAGTGTGCGCGGTAAGATGAATTTACCATCACATGGTAAGGAGTTTTTACATCCTACGGTAAGCACTTTTTTACATGCCGCGGTAAGCAGTTTTTAACATCGGTCGGTAAGGACTTTTTAACACGACCCGGTAAGCACTTTTTTACATGGCACGGTAAGCAAAATTTAACATTGTAGATATCTGACTCCTGCATGTGGTGAGTAAAACAAGGAGGTTCAGCGGATCCTGATATATACTTGTTTCAGCAAGTGTATGAAAGGAGTCCATTATGCTGAAGAAACAACAAATGCAGGAAATACAGGATTTAAAACTTCGCGGGTACACCCAGACCGAAATACTCCAGTATTTTATTGATCAGGGCCTGACCCCGCCCAGCCGTCAGACCATAGCCAAGTATTACAAGATGGATGTGGTCCCGGACAATCCCGGCGAGAAACTCGCCAAGGATAAGGTATTTGACGCCGAGCCGTTCAGATCGACTATAATAGCGATCCTTGAGGCTAATAACGGCAATGATTTCTGTGTATCCTCCGTCTATGATCTTCTCGAAGAGAAATTCATAGAAAACGGGGATTATGACAGCCTTCCAGGTAATGAACAGACATTGCGTAACTATGTACACCATCTTGAGGACTCCGGTCAGGTAGATACCGGTGAGGAACACCGTAGAATCTATGACCATGTATTCGATACTCCTCCCGGTGAGCAGATGCTGATTGATTTTGGAGAAGTGACACTTGATAAGAATCACTCTATCCATTTCATCTGCCTTCTGCTACGGTACAGCCGTTTATTATGCGTCTATTCACAAGACCATAAATACAATGCCGTAGAAGCCTGTCAGGCCATTTACAGGTGTTTTTGCAGGATCGGAGGGCGTCCGTCCGTACTCGTTATCGATCAGGATGCCGTATTCGTTGCCAGCGAGACTTATGGCGAGGTTGTCAAAACCCGTGTATTCGAGGACTTCTGCACCGAACAGGAGTTGAAACTCTGGGTCTGTAACAAAGCTGATCCCGAAAGTAAAGGGCCGATAGAGAATTCCGTCGGTTTTGTGAAGAAAAACTTCTTCAGCGCAAGGACGATCACCTGTATTGATGATGTATGGCGGTCACTTCCCGGATGGCTTGAACGCAAAAACAAGCGCATTCATCGGGCAACGCTCCGTATTCCGATAGTAGTATTTCAGGATATTGAGCAGAAGGCCCTGAATCCGATGTTACCATCGGTTTATGAGGTGTCACCGAACAGCTTCGCTAATTACGAGTGTAAGGGCACGCCCTATGTACTTTATAAATCCAGTTATTACTCTGTGCCCAGAGAATACGCATACAGCCGCCTGAAGTATAAGATAACGGTCGGAAAGATCCACATATATGACGAAGACCTTAAATTCATCTGTACGCACCTTCTGAGCGAGCGTAAGAACAGTTATAACCTTCTTCCTGAACACCGTAAGGGGGATTCCGGAGATTGGATAGAGATTATGGAACGCCTCCGCGATAAATGGAACTGTTATGACTTCCAGCACTTTATCAACGGTGTCAAAAAAGAGAATCCGCGCCATATCAGTAAACAGCTGGGAGCTATTGAGCGGTTCCTCGATTCGGAGAACCCTGATCGAGGGCTGGTGGCCGATGTTCTGAAGATCTGTTGTAACAACTTCAGATATCAGTTCTCTCAGTTCAGGATCGTATACGAGTACACCAAAGCAGGCAAGAGTCTTACCGAGACCGACGGGTTCAAGGAATCACTTTCTACTGACCCCGTCGAGTACAAAAGCCTTGATGTTTATGGCAAAGCCTTCAACGACCGTGTTAACAGCACGAGGAAGGAGGCTCTCGTATGAACCGTGAAGTCATGAAGAGTATGGGGACTAAACGCATACCCGTCGACCGGCTTACATCGTTACTGCAGACATTTGCGTTAAAGCACGCAGCCAAGGCGCTTCCGGATCTGTTGGAAACAGCGGATCTGGAAAACGCCACAAACAAGCAGTTTCTGCTGTCGATACTCGAAACCGAGGTTATTGGAAGAAATGAGCGCCGCAGGAAGCGGAACTATTCGGCGGCCCATTTCCCGCCCAACATAAAGCCGATAGAGGAATTCAATCCTGACGAGCTTGATTCCGGGATATCGCAGGCTCAGGTAGATAAACTCAAGGAACTTACCTGGCTCGATAACGGTGGAAACATTGTATTGGCCGGTCCTCCGGGACTTGGAAAAACCATGGTGGCCGTTGGCTTAGGGCTTCACGCCATCAACAACGGGTATACTGTCTGCTTCGAGAAGATGATCAACCTTGTTAAGATCCTTGATAATGCAGAAACAGAGCGTACCGCAGGTTTCAGGCTCAAGAACCTCAAGAAGGCTCAGCTGATAATCATTGATGAGATAGGTTACACACCCATCACCCGAAGTCAGGCCAACCGGTTCTTCACCTTTATCAGCGATACCTACGAGACCTCATCCATCATCTTTACGACCAATAAGGAGATAACTGACTGGGCCGAGATGGTTGGGGATCCGGTACTTACCACGGCACTGCTTGATCGGATACTGCATCACGCCAACTGCTACTCATTCAAGGGAGAGTCCTACCGGCTTAAGCATCCTGATTTATTCAGTTGACAAGGTACTTTACCTGACACAGCAGGCTGTAAGGAGATGTTAAAAACTGCTTACCATACCATGTTAAATTCTCCTCGTAATATATGTTTTATCAATAGTTACAATTTATTCAATCGGTTTGATATTGCCCGTGATATTATTGACCAAGAGTCAATCAGGTAATAGTTCTTCTTTCTCCTGTTGGACCTATAATGGTTGCTTCATTGTAAGTCAGTTCCCCTGACACGGATGTTAACTTCAAACCCTCTAGCTGTTTGTCAGAGTTCATGATCTCCCTCCGGCAGTAGGGTCGCAACAGATCATCTCTGGCTGAATTCTTTTATGCGAGGTTGTTGATGCTCCGCGATCATGGGCATTACCAAACCGATTGATTCACCAATACACCGAAAGGAGGTGAACACAATGAACACACTTTACGTTGGTATCGATGTGAGCAGTAAAACTAATGTTATCTATCTCATGAAGCCTGACGGTTCCAAGCATAGCAACTTTAAGGTTGCCAATTCCTTGGATGGATCCAAAGAACTTGTGAAACGAGTCCTGTCTGCTTTAAGCTCTCTTTCCCTTACAGAGATTTCTATAGGCCTTGAAGCAACTTCTGTATATGGCGACAATCTCGTCTACTTCTTACGGGAAGATGGCTCTCTTACGCCTTACAACAAGCAGATACATGTCTTGAATCCCAAGCAGGTCAAAAAATTCAAAGACTCTTATAACGACCTGCCAAAGAACGACTATGTAGACTCTTTCATAATTGCTGACTGCCTGCGTTTTGGAAGAATCAACAAAGAGGTCTATCTGGATGATTATCGCTACAAGGCTTTGCAGACCCTAACGCGAGCCAGATTTTTCGCTGTCCAAAACCTGACCAAGGAAAAACAGCGATTCCTCAACAATCTGTTCATGAAGTATTCATCCATGACGCAGGAAAAGGTGTTTTCGAACACCTACAGTACTACAGCTTTTGCTGTCTACGAAGAGTTTGAGTCCGCAGAACAGTTGGCTGATATGGACTTACAGGAGCTAACCGAGTTTATCATGATCAAAGGGAAAAAGAGATTCCCGGATCCCGATGCAGTTGCCCAGGCCATCAAGAAAGCAGCCAAAGGATCTTACCGTCTTCCCAAAACGATTAATGATTCTATCAACCAGGTGCTTTCTATATCCATACGCTCCATGAGAGCAATGGATGCTCAAATAAAAGAGTTTGATAAGGCTATAGCAGAGCAGGTAAAACTGATTCCCAATACACTTCAATCAATACCCGGGATCGGTCCTGTATACTCTGCAGGTATCATTGCTGAAATCGGTGATATAAACCGTTTCAAAAATCAGGCTGCACTTGCTAAATATGCTGGCCTAGCATGGAGCCAATACCAGTCTGGAGATTTCGAAGCAGAACATACACATATGATTCATTCTGGTAACCGTTTTTTAAAGTACTACCTGTGTGAAGGAGCTTGGTCTCTCACGTGTTGCGACGCAGAATACAAGCGCTTCTATGACATCAAATATAAAGAAGTCAACAGGTGTCAGCACAAACGCGCACTCGCACTTACTGCCCGTAAATTCGCTCGGTTAGTCTACAGCTTGCTGAAGAATAACCGGCTATACATATCTCCGATACCAAAGTAGCAATTAGCTGCTTTCGGAGAAGACGCCCTGCTTCTTTTTTGAACAGGATCGACAGGGCTTAGGTGGTCGTTCCTTCTATTCTGCCTATGCGACCTAAAAAAGAATGTTTAATATAATTATTCATCTTGACATATCACCGCTAGGCTTATAACGTTTTCTGTTTCATTTTTGTGTTACTATATTCAATCCCAAAACTCTCTTTGGCTTGTTCTGAACGCTTATTTGTAATTTGTTTTTGATCCAATGCATCCATCAGTCCCTGAGCAATGAACAGAGTCTGCTGTAATTTCTCTTTTTCCTGCCTAGCATTATCGACCAAACGTTTTTGCTCTCTATCTTTGATGTTATTTAACACTTTTATAAGATTTGAAGCTTTTTCAAACATTGTTTCCAATAAAGATTTCAACTTTTGCGCTGTGGTAAGGATTTCCTCGACTTCCTGTTCGCGCCGGATTATTGCTTCTTCTTTCTGCTCGGCAGCCTTGGCACGTTCCTCGGCTTTGATTGCACGCTGTTCTAATTCGTAAACTTCAGGCCGGAGATGTTTCCTATGTTCGTTTTTTATGGTGCGTCCAAATCCACGCTCCATCATCTTTATTTCGATCCGGTCTTTTATATCTTCCCGGAATTGGTTGATCGGGATATTATCCTTACTGAACACATAGCCCATCTTTTTGAGTCCTTTATTCATGCTGATCCGAGTGCTTACACCTGTCTTTTCATCAGCTGTAAATATTGAATAGCGAAAGTCAAGATGCGGCGTACCGTTTGGCTCGTCGCAATGTATAATTAGTCCATGGACAAGGATGTTGGAGTATTTATTATCCTTGTTACATCTTATTTCTTCAGCAATTTCTTTCAATACCTCAATCATTTGCTGCTGATATTTATAATGATTTGTTCTTTCCTTTGGAAGATGCTCTTTGACATATTTAGCCGCTTCATCGAATTTGTTCGCACGCTTAAGCTCACGCCAGTGATCGACATCAAAAGAGTCATCGGTGATGCCGTTTGTGTTACGGTCACCGATCTGAATTACGTCATGGTAAAAGGGCTTTTCCTTTTTATCTCCCTTACCGTATCCTTCACGACCATCTTCTAAGGCTTCAAGGTAATTCAGATCCTTCTTGCGGTCGTTCCTCGTCTGTTTTTCATTGTATTTTATCCGTGCTGGTCTGAAAAAATCATTAAAATGGGTCCGGTCATCTCCGCAGTCATATATCACGATGTTTTTGTCTGCCAGCGAAGCTTCCGCTGAAAACGGGGTATATGCTCGCCGTGAGTGGGTCTCGGCATGATTATCATTGCTTGCACTTATGGTATATTCTGCTTTTGCCTTATCCATAATTTTTCTTTCTCCTTCTTTGTAAATTGTTTTTTCACCTTAGTCTGCGGCTAAGGTTGCACAATTTAAGGATCGACACTATGCATCAATCCTTATTGTGCCCTGCGGGGCTTTTTATGCCGGATGCTCCGGCATAGTGCCTGCTTGCGCGGCACGATCAGTCTGCTCTGATGGGACAGCAGACTGATCATTCGGAACGGATTGGGAACGGTTCTGATTTTGATACATCATCAGTACCTGGCGGATATAGTTGAGTTTTGACTCTATATCCGCATCCGTTCCATCAACATCACCAAAGATTTTCTCAAATAAATATCCAATCAGTTGGTGATGTGAAGCACGCTGTTCAGCCTGCTTCTTTTTGAGCAGACTTGTTTTATTTTGATAATAAACAATCTGCTCTTCGAGCGTCATTTCCCGGAATTTTTTTTGATTTCCGAGAGAAACTATAGCTCCGGTAGATTTGTTAGTCATGAAAATCACGCTCCTTCCTTATAAACCTCCTCCAAAAAAGCATATTCATCTTTAGTATCATCTTGTTTTATCACAGCCGGGATCATATCCCGCTTGCAAATCGGACAGCAATTGATCGCGACAGTCTTACGTACGGTTCGGCCGTTCACGCCATGATTGAAGGTCAGATCGATATAGCCTTCATTGACATGTAAGGCTAACTGAGCTGTCCCTAAACAATCACAGTCAACATCCATATCGACTAGTGGTAAGCGTTCCGTTTGATTCCCCCGGTATTTCCCCGGAACTCCGTTACAATATGGACAATTCATATTCATCACTCCTTTCCGCAAAATAAAAAAAGTGATAATGAGCCAAATTTATTGACTCATTATCACCGTCACTCGCATGCCACTTTTGTTTGTCGGTCTTACTGTGGCCTTGACCTCAATCTCTTCTGTTGACCCTTATGTTTAGCCCTGGGTAAAGAGATGAATACTCAGGGCAAGAGTCTGCTCGTGAACGCATAACATTGTTATATATCAATGTTATTTTAGCATTATAATGAAGTTTTGTCAACCCAATTATGACAAAACAAAATAACCTGATCCCCCTCATCCGATCGGTTCCCCCCGTATTAGGGAACCCCTTTTTTCTCCGGCACCTGGCTTCATCCATCTTTTCATATTTATGTGCAAGTTCCCCGCTTTCGGTTTGCAAATAGCACTGTACCGGCATTCCCTTTTGGATGCAAGAGTTGCCCTGACGGCGTACCGGTTAACCTTGCCTCTTGCATCCATTCATTCCGGCCGTCAGTTGTCGTGCCACGCAAACCCGATAGAAAGCGAAGAACTCAGAAAGCACATTAAAAATATGAAAGTAGAAAACTATATGAAGCCGTGTACCAGCGAAAAATTAAAACGCCCCCCTCCTGAAAAACTCAGAATCTAGAAAGCACATTATTTATAAACATTAATTAAACATTCATGATAAGGAGATTAAAGTTATGACAAGAGAAATGATTATCAACGAACTGAATAACAGAGGTTACGACGCAGAAGCACAGAATGTGATTAAGAATTCCGTAGAACTTGAAGGAATACGCATTATGACTGATAACACTATCGCTCCTGTAATTTATACTGAAGCAATTATCAGAGACGCTGAGGATGAGGGCAAGACTCTTGATGAGGTTGTATCTGCCATCATTAGCATATACGAGGGCAACAAGTCTTTTGACTTTGATATAAATGTCCTTTATGACAAGGATTATATTTTGAATAGCCTTTATATAGGACTGCAGAAGGATAGTACCGAGGATATTGTTAAGAGGTCCTGTGACCTTGAAGGTATCGAAAGCTACTTATATATAAGAGGTGATTCCAACAGAAACGGTAGTTTTTCGATCAAGGTATCTAAAAATATTTTGGAGCATGCCAATATCTCTGAGGTTGAAGCGTGGAATGCAGCCGAAAAAAATACCTTCGCTGAAACAACTATAGAAAGTATGGCAAAGGTTTTGGCTGATATGTTGGGATATGATTATTCTGAGGATATGGACAACGATACACCATTTTTCGTAATCTCCAACAAATCCAAGATCAAAGGTGCCTCTTCGATACTTAACAAGCAGGCTTTAGCGGAATTTGGAAGGCGTTACCAAACAGACAGAGTGGTTGTACTTGGTTCATCCATACACGAGATGCTTTTAGTACCCTATACGGAAGAGGTTGACCTTGATGCATTTTCACAGATGGTTGGAGATGTAAATGCCACTGAGGTTGACCCGACCGAAAGGCTGACGGACAGAGCCTATATCATCAATCTCAGGTAAACAGACTGTCAACTTCAGACAAGGCTTCCGGGGAAATTCCGGCGGCCTTGTTTTTCGTGAGGATCCCGAGCCTGCCCATCCTCACACTCCGTCCCCCAGTTTTTATCATAAAACATTTTGAGGCGGAACTCCAAATGTTTATAACAAAATACCGCGTGATATAATCCACGCACATAAGTTTTAAGGCACGATGCGGGTATCAATGTTACCCGCCATTACGCCTTGCATCATATACGCTTATCTGATATCACGCGGTAAAAGGGGTGCCCCTTGCTCCCCTGCCTATCGTAATAAACACATTTAAGCACAGGCTGCAATCAAGGATTTACGACAGGCTAGCCCCACCCCTTATACCCCTCCGGACTCCTGTAAAAATATTACCTTTTATAATATACAATTCCTTATTATATATTGAGGAAAAATACCAAATAGTACGTTTTGTCGGAACATCTTATAAATCTGTGAATTTAATCTCATAAGATACTCTTATCTTCAGTAAAACAATTTTACTATCGCCATGCCCGATGTAATACCTGTTGCCAGACCGCTGAAATGCCCGATTGAATCTATATGCTTTGAAAACACCATCAAAACCAGCAGCACCATTGACGATGCCACCGATACAAATGCCTGCACTCCCATAAAATGAAATGCAATGACCACGTACACACCCAGCAAGCCACATATGATACCAGAAGCACCTATAGAGATCACATTAGGTTTATATTTCCTAAGTGCCGTATAAATCTGAAGATGTATGTGCTCGATCGTTGACATCGCCAAGCCTTTACTCTTCATCAGATAACTGTAAAAAGCCTGTCGGAGCACGTCCATGTCAAACTCCGCTTTATCTGCTATCATATAAACATCATAATAATCTCTGAGCCTTGTATTTGCGATCCCGCGCGCAAGAATAGTCTGGGTTTTCTCTGCAAGAAGCGTCTCTGTATTATATGACAGGAGTTTTATGCTTCGGTCTTCAAACATCAGCTGGCTGATTTGTCGTTATTTCTGTCACTCCCAGCCCAAATACAGATTCCTTCTCCTGATGGACTATAACACCTCGTTCCCGAATTGTTCATTTAACACCACCCGTTTCAAAAGAGAATTCAAACCTTTCCTTAGAATAGTCGACTGTAAGTTTTCCGCCAAGGCGCTCTGCAATCTCTTTTCCCATCGAAAGACCTATCCCAAATCCTGCCGTAGATGAATTATGGGATGTATCCGCACGATAAAATCTCTCAAAAAAACAGGAATAATCAACATTCTTACCTTCAGCATATGTATTTGAGACGGTGATTTTTACTCCTTTTCCCCTGCTTTGCTGTAAAAGGGATACGCATACCTCTCCTTCGGCATCACAGTATTTTGCCGCATTATCCATAAGAATCGAGATCAGTTGTCGAAAACTTCTTTTTTCCGACATAGCAACAACATCCTGTTCGATATCGGTAACAAGTCTTCTTCCGGCCCCCTCTATAACACCTCTGAATCCTTCGACTGTTTCTGCGGTTTCAACCGACAGATCGGTCTGTGAAAGAGCGAGTTCCTGCATTTCATCAAGTCTCGAGAGCACGACAAGATCCTCGATCAGACTTTGCAGTTTTGTCACCTGTCGGCGTGTGCTGTCAGTCCACTTGCTTTTGCCGCCAATTGTTTCCATCATTTCCATATTTGATGATATAACGGCAAGTGGTGTTTTTAATTCATGACTTGCATTTGTTATGAACCTCTTCTGTTTCTCATCATTTTCTATATACGGGCGGACAAGTTTCTTTGAATAATTCCACATTATAATGACATATAACATAAGCACTGTCAGCCACAAAGCACAAAGATACATCGTGATCACACGGATAATGGCATACCTTGTTGTGCTGTCAAGGATAACGATGAACATGCTGCCATCCGTATTGATTTTTTTCATATAATTCATAACCCGATTCCCTGAAACAGACACACTTCCGTAATCGCTGTTTTTTTGTCTTATGCGTTCTGCAATACTTTCTGCCTCTTTTTCATTTATGGCGATATGCATATCATCTATATGCATGTCTTCACCTTTTATCAACGCCGTATAGTATCTTATCTCATATATTGATTCCTGATTCAGGGCCAGATACGGTTTCTGATCCAAATCATAATCCCACTGCCCCGGAAGATCCCCATCGTTATCGAGTATTTCCTCCATTAGGATTCGCGTCTGTGACATTATGGTTCGTGAGGAAATCTGATACATTATGGCCAACACAGCTGTAACGACAAGAAGCAATATGGCTGTGGACATCCAAATGATTTTACGTCTGAGTTTCTTAAACATTTCAAATCTCCCTTATGACAAATGCTGTGCCCTTATCTCCATCGATTGCTACATTTGCCCGGATCGATCGCAGTTTCCCCCTCAGAAACGATATATACAGCATCACCGTATCAGCTCCGGCATTCTCTCCCGGCCAAACGTCATCAAGCAGCTGACCGGCTGTCATCTCTTCTCCGGCATGGCCTATAAGACTTCCGAGAAGCCTCATTTCTTTCATTGAA
>JAILLI010000176.1 GCA_024693225.1 Lachnospiraceae bacterium | reverse complement strand
CTATGTCGTGATCGGATATGACATAATCAAAAAGGCGGTCAAGGGGATAATACACGGCCAGGTCATGGATGAAAACTTCCTGATGGCCGTGGCGACTGTCGGAGCGATGGCTCTTGGCGAATACAGAGAAGGCGTCGCCGTAATGCTCTTTTACCAGATCGGCGAGCTCTTCCAGTCCATAGCGGTCGGAAAGAGCCGCAGGAGCATAGCCGCACTTATGGATATAAGGCCGGATCAGGCCAGCCTCGTGGAGTATGAGGAGGGGCAGAAAAAAGTCAGGACCGTAAGCCCCGATGAGGTCCCAACAGGCAGCATAATAGAGATCCTTCCCGGAGAAAAGGTTCCGATCGATGGCCTTGTAGAAGAGGGTGAGACCACCATTGATACAAGTGCCCTTACGGGTGAAGCCATCCCCCGCAGCATACATAAGGGTGATGAGATCATAAGCGGTTCCATCAACCTTACCTCCCTTATCAGTGTCAGGACTACAAAGGAATTCGGGGAATCAACAGTAACAAAGATACTGGAGCTTGTGGAGAATGCGAGCTCGCAGAAATCAAGATCCGAAAACTTCATTACGAGATTTGCAAGATATTACACGCCGGCTGTGTGCATACTGGCTCTTGTCATCGCCCTGATCCCGCCCCTTTTCAACCTTGTATCGGGAAGGGAGGCACAGTTTTCCACCTTTATATACCGGGCGCTGACTTTCCTTGTCATCAGCTGCCCCTGCGCCCTTGTCATCAGCATCCCCCTGGGTTTTTTTGCCGGCATAGGGGGCGCTTCAAGATCGGGCATACTGGTAAAGGGATCCAATTATCTTGAAGCTCTTTCAAAGGTCGATACGGTCATCTTTGACAAGACAGGAACACTGACAAAAGGCGTCTTTGCGGTGGTTTCCATCCATAAGAAGAAGATAAGCGATGCCGGTCTTCTTAAATATGCCGCATATGCGGAAAGCCACAGCACCCATCCCATCAGCAGGTCCATAGTAAATGCCTACGGAATGGATATAGATCAGAATGAGATCGCAGATGTCGGCGAGATCGCCGGAAGAGGAGTATCTGCCACGGTATCGGGCAGAAAAGTCCTGGTCGGAAACGACAAACTGATGAAGGACAATTCCATAGCCTATTCGGACTGCAAGGACGGAGGAACCATAGTCCATGTTGCCATTGACGGTGACTACGCAGGACATATACATATTTCGGATATCATAAAGGAAACATCTGCCAAGGCAGTGAGCAGTTTACATAAGATGGGCATCAAAAATACGGTCATGCTGACAGGGGATGCCGAAGAGGTGGCCGAAAAAGTGGCAAAAGCCCTTTTGGTCAATGAATATCACGCAGAGCTTCTTCCCCAGGATAAGGTGGCACTTGTCGAAAAGATCATAGGCTCGCGTGAAGGAAGAAAAGGGAGCCTGGCCTTTGTCGGCGACGGGATCAATGATGCCCCCGTCCTGACCAGGGCGGATGTCGGTATAGCCATGGGCGCCCTGGGGTCGGATGCGGCCATTGAGGCTGCCGATATAGTCCTCATGGATGATGATCCTCTGGGTATAGTGAAGGCCATCCGTATAGGTAAGAAGTGTATGCGCATCGCCTATGAGAACATATGGTTTGCCATAGGTATCAAGGTCCTGGTCCTGATCCTGTCTGCATTCGGTATCGCCAACATGTGGCTTGCGGTCTTTGCGGATGTGGGCGTCATGATCCTGGCGGTCCTAAACGCCATACGGAGCCTGAAGGTCTGAGCAGGACCGGCAGATCATATCCCGGGAGAGTACACATCCTTAGAAAGAGCAAATAATGATCGGGTGCCCGGCAAAGACATTCCCTCACAAACGCGCTCCCGCTCTTGTTCCGGCGCAGCGGTACATAAGTCAGCAAAATACGCTGACTAAGTACCGGCGCCTCCACGAGGTTTGTTCGGGAACACTTTGCCGGACACCCGGTTTGTTTTTTTTATTTGTGAGGGAATATCTCTACGTGTACCGATATAAGCAGGAACACTTTGCCGGACACCCGGTTTGCTCCTTTTTTATTTGATTTTATCAGGATACATATATATAATCATAAAAGCACATGCCACGGAGACAGAATATGAAC
>JAILLI010000172.1 GCA_024693225.1 Lachnospiraceae bacterium | reverse complement strand
AATCGCGGGAATTGTTTTATATTTCATTGATAAACCGTTATGGATAGCTCCATTGGCAGGTATCGGGGCATTTATCATATACAGACTCGTCTGGAGACTCATCTGGCTGTTCATCAGCTGGGCTTCAAAGCAATGATTTCAAAATTGCGATTTTGAGAGCCTTTAACGCAGATTTTCCCGGTTGTTCATCAAGAAAATCGCATACAGAGCGTTTTGGAAAAGAAGAGTGGTACCCGGAAACGCGCTCGAGACGGATATTTAACATTGCACAAAATCCGAGTTTTGAGAACTTATTTTTTGCGTTTTTCAGGATATTTACGTATGATTATCTATACCAAGGTTTTCTTTTTCAAAACAGCTATTGCGGCATAATGTTTTACCGCAAACTTATCTGGATAGTCAGCAAGGAGTTCTCTGTGCTCGGCATCCCATTTCGCGAGTTCTTCGGGAGATAACGATGCACCGACACCTCTGCAAGCAATCATGCGCCCGTGCCAGGCTTCTTTGGTGAACGGAACATCAATATCGTATTCCTCGTGGTCTTCAATCTCGAAATAATCATACATCACCTCCGGGATATGGATAGGATGCTTCGTCTCACCTCTGCCTGACCATGTGGGACTGAATTTACAGACAAGATCCTCGCTCTTTCCAGCCAGTTCATCTTCAAACGGAAGCCATGCCATAAAGAGGATCACGAGTTTACCGTCCTTTTTGAGAATGCGGTGGAATTTGGATGCGACTCTGTCGTGATCGAAATACCAAAAGCATTGGCATGCAGTGATCACATCAAAAGAGGCATCGGGAAAGTCGATCTTCTCGGCTGAAACTGCTTGAAAATCAATATTCATTTCCGCTTCTTCAGAGAGCCTTTTTGCCTGTTCTATCTGCTCAGGAGAGATATCCGTGCCTACCCAGTCGGCTCCATATTTATACATGTTGCGCGGTAGGACGCCTGTACCGGTTCCGAGATCAAGAACCTTCTGGCCATTTACACAAAGGTTTCTGCCTGCTACTTTCTGATAGAAGATATCAGGATATATGTCTCTGTATCTTGCGTAGAATTCTGAAGTCTTTCCCCAGTCAAATGCCTTTCCTTCATCGATTCTCTTATCCGTAATCTCCATTTACTTACTCCGGTTGACCTGAAAACCGCCTGTTTTCTATCGTTATAGTTATGATCGTTATTTTGACACAATTGTTGTAGTTCCAATCATCTTGAACAAGATAGATGAGCATATTATAGCATAGAAATCGTAATTTGGCGGTTTTGGCAGTGTGACGGTTGTTTGACTAATGACCGAGTATAACTTGTTATAGAACAAAACAAAACCCTGCGAGATACCTTGCTTCGAAGAAGCGAGGTGCCACCCGGCGAGGGCAGGAGAAAGAGGAGGAAAAAACGATGATAAACACAACGGAGATGACAAAACTTAATAGATATGAACTCAACCAGGTAATTGGCGGTGATTTTTTAGGCAGGATCGGAGATGCTTTCGTAGATGTCACAATAGCAGCAATGGTAGGCTTCGCAAGAATGGAATATGAAACATGGGAACAGTATCAAAGCGAGCTGATCGCACAAGGCTATTGCGAGGAGACAATAAATACCTTTAAGAGGATGTGGATGGCATACGATCAAGCTACAGGTGCCTGATTGGTAAGGTTGGTAAGGTTGGTTTCGTGTGACACTGTTGTGATGTATGGGATGGTATCATTAAGCCATCAAAAAGATAACACCTGCTGAACAAGGCAGATAAGGGATCAAGAAAGAAGGTGATTTCCATGATGAAAAAAATATATTTCGGAGAGTTCGAGAACGTTAATGGTGGCTGGCCCAATGGCTGGGATGTAGCACAGGAGAAAAAGCCGGTTGGCTGGCCTAATGGCTGGGATGTAGCAGAGAAAGGACCTCTTGCATCATGTGACCCGCCTTACAAGGGAAGACCTTTTGAAACATGTGATCCTCCTTGCATGATAAGGGCTATTGGCTAGCCTTATTAAGACAAGAACAGCTACTTTTTCATAAAAAACCTCCCCTGGGAGTCGGTCAAAGTCCGGCTCCTTCTTTTTGGCCATGTGATGTTCATTTAATATGCATTTTATCCCTAAAACAGCGATTTCTTTACAATAGATAAACGGTAGAAATAATAAAGAGAGGCCCTCTTTATATATTGATAGAAAAACTGAATATGGAAGATGTGTTAGCGTCGGGCGGAAATTGCCACCAAAGATGAATTCTGCACAGATAACCCCGGACAAAAAATTGTTGATCGTTCTGGCTGATCCTGCAGTTGGCGGAAGTGTCACAACAACATGTGAGGGATCGCTGGAGGAGCTTGTTAACGGCACAGGTGTAAATGTATTCGGTCTACCGACAGTACAGGTCACCGCGACAGCCACAGCCGCAGGCAATGGAAGCTTAGGATATTATTTTTTGAAATGGACGAATGGAGATGATACATCTGATGATCAGGTGTACGTGTTCACGCCGGAGGACGGAAAAAATGTTATACATTGGTGGCGCATTTTTCGAAACTCCGGGAATTTACGGCAGATATCAACAATACATATATTTACAACGGTGTCCAATCTCCCGCGCCGACGGTCACGGTCGGACCGGAAACGCTTACAGCCGGTACGGATTACACATTAACGTATGAGAAGAAGAATAATGATAACTGGGTGCCGGTGCCCGATGCATTTGATATCGGAACATACAAGGTTACAGTTACAGGTATCGGAACTTATAAGGGATGGGCAGCATGCAAAGGGTTTGTCATAAATCCGAAGAGCGTAACGATCACAGCGAAAGACAAGTCAGGAGTATATAACGGAGAGATACTCAGGGAGAGCGGCTTTACGACAACGGCGCTGGAAGAGGGAGATACACACACATTTACTGTGGAGATGACTGACGAGAGCAAAATAACCGATGCCGGAAGTAAGGCTAACGTGATAGCCAAGGTAGACGGTGTCAGTGTGCAGACCGGGGTTGAAACTGAAGCAGGCAACTATCTGGTGACAACAGCAGAAGGTGAACTTAAGGTAAAACCGGGACCTGTGACGATCACCGCGCAGGATAAGGCGTTTACATATGACGGAGAAGCCCACAGCTGGCCCGGGTATGATGTTACGGGACTGGTCGGCGGCGATAAGATCGAAGCCGCGATCACAGGCTCAATAACGTCGCCGGATGACAGCCCGGTGGTAAATAAGGTCGCATCCTACAACTTTACGGCAGGCAATCCCGGCAACTATACTGTCAAAACAACAGACGGCAAACTGACCATGGCATATGGACCGGTCGTTACCGTTACATTTGATTCCAACAATTGTTCCGGAAAAAAATCAACGCAGGATTGTTACAAAGGAGTAAGCGCAAAACTTAAAAAGAATGAGTTCACCTACGCCGGTCATGCGTTCAAAAACTGGAACACGAAAGCAGACGGTAAGGGTACCGATTATGCCGATGAAGAGAGTATCAGACCCGAAGACGATATGACACTGTATGCACAGTGGGAGGAGAATGAGAATTATTCTGTAACCGTTAAGACCGACAAGAACGGAACTGCATCGGCAGACCCTTCATCCGCACCGGCCGGGACAAAGATAAAGCTTACGGCAAAATCGAAAGCAGGTTATAAGTTCAAGAAGTGGACATCATCTGACGGAGTGAAGTTTGCGAAGGCTGCGAGTGCGACCACGACATTTGACATGCCGGATAAGAACGTGACCGTAAAGGCGAACTTCGAGAAGATAAACATCACGCCGATAGTAACGATGAAGTCAAACGGTAAGACGAAGATGGATATTGCATGGAAGAAGATCAAGGAAGCAAACGGCTATGATGTCTTCTTTGAAAAATGCAACAGCAAAAATGAAAAAAAGGAACCGAAACGCATCGCAACGATAAAGAATAACAAAACAACAAAATACACAGTATCAAAGATCAGAAATTCCAAGAACAAAAAGGAAAGCCTTAAAGCGAAGACTTCGTACAAGGCGTACGTAAGACCGTTTGTATGGAAGGACAGTAAGAAGAAGAGCAAAGTATATATCGGTAAGAGCCCGCTCATGCACGCATATACTTCGGGTGGAAGTAAGAGTGTGACCAACGCAAAGAGCATAACCATCAGGAACAAGGAGATCAAGAAGGATAAGGTGACCATCGCCAAAGGGAAGACGTTGATACTTGATGTAGGCATAAATTATGTCGACAGTAAAAAGGAGCCGTTCCCGGACAGCCATGTAACGACGCTCCGGTATCTTTCCACGAACAAGAACATTGCCACCGTAAGCACCACAGGCAAGAACAAAGCTAAAAACACAGTAAAGATCACAGCGAAGAAGAAGGGCAACTGCACCATCTATGTCTACGCCCATAACGGTGTCAACAAGGCAATAAAGGTTACCGTCAGGTAATACCGGTAACAGCAAGACTTTTTTGTGCAAGTTGCCATTCGCCTGCCGGCGCGGCTTTGAAGGCTGCCGGCGCCGATATTCCCCCTGATCGGAAGGTGGGATATGATGTGAGAAACAGATCTATCATCATTTCAGGAGGTTTTATCATATGTTTTGTTCTGATTTGAACGCGAAAGCATTTTTGATTAATATCATGAACACGACGTTCCGTTGCCGGGTGCAACGGAACGTTTTTTTTGTTTGATCGGAAAAAATTGAAAACGACCCCGTTTTTTTGACCGCCATATACGTAATATATTTCAGAAGGGCAAATACAGCACAAAAAGGAGGTCTGTTATGACAAGAAAGATAATGGCGCGTTTACTATGTTTTATTCTGATCGGTCTTGTTCCTGCCGTAAATGTTTATGCGGGGCAGCCGGGGCCGCCCCCGGATGGTCCGGATGGTCCCAATGGCCCCAATGATCCGGCGAACATCACCTGGGAGGGTGCTGCTACGATCACTTCCGGCACGACCGAAAGCGATAAGACATTCACATCAGATACGGCAGATCAGAATGCCGTTCTGATAGATACGACAGATGCGGTCACACTGAAGGATCCCACGGTGACTAAAAGCGGAGGTAACAGCGCATCGGACAGTTACAGTTTTTACGGGATCAATTCCGCGGTCATGGTAAAGGGTGGAACGACGACCACCATATCGGGAGGTACGGTCACGACTGATGCCGCAGGAGCGAATGGCGTATTTTCGTATGGCGCCAATAACGGAACAACAAACGCAGCCGGAGACGGCACGACAGTCAACATCTCCGGTACGAAGATCACAACGACCGGCGACGGAAGCGGCGGTATCATGACCACCTATGGCGGTACAACGATAGCGTCCGATCTGACTGTGACCACGAGCGGAAGATCGTCCGCTCCGATCCGGACCGACAGAGGCGGCGGATGGGTAACGGTCAGCGGTGGCACCTATACATCGAACGGTCTCGGTTCACCCGCGATCTATTCGACAGCAGAGGTTAAGGTAAGTAACGCAAAACTGGTATCCAACAGATCCGAAGGGGTCTGTATCGAGGGAACAGGTTCGATAGAACTTACGGACTGCGATCTTACCGCAGACAACAACGGGTTGAACGGAAATGCGACTTTTTACGATACGATCATGATCTATCAGTCACAGTCCGGGGATGCGAGTAACGGTACTTCTTCGTTCACCATGACAGGTGGATCGCTGACAAGCAAAAACGGGGATACTTTTCACGTGACAAACACCACTGCTGTTATAAATCTCTCAGGCGTTGCCATCACCAATTCGTCTGATGACGTGCTGATCTCCGTGTGCGATGACGGATGGAGCGGTGCTTCAAACGTGGCCACTTTAAATGCGACCGATCAGATACTCGCGGGCGATGTTCTGGTTGGAAGCGGTTCCACGCTCACGATGAAACTTTCGGGTTCTTCGAAGTTGACCGGAAGGACGGACGGGAATATCACGGACGACAAGGGAACGGTGCGTTCCACATCTGTCGGCACGATCAATATGACGATCGGAAGCGGATGTACGTGGGAACTTACGGGCGACTCGTATGTGACAACGCTTACGTGTGACGGAAACATAAAGCTCAACGGTCATAAGCTGTACGTGAACGGTGAGGAATATCAGGAAGGGGAAGAACAGGAAGAGGAAGAGCAGAAAGATGCAAAAAGCATTGAAAATGCGACCGTTTCCGGGATCTCAAACAAAGCTTATACGGGAAAGGCCATCAAGCCTGCGCCCAAGGTGGTACTTGACGGAACCACGTTACGCAAAGGGACTGATTACACACTAAGATATAAAAACAATAAAAAGATCGGGACCGCAACCGTTACCATAACCGGAAAGGGTGACTATACCGGAAAGATCAGCAGGACATTCAAGATAGTCCCCACGAAGACATCAGTCAAGGCCGTTAAAAACCTTGGCAGCAATAAGATAAAGGTGACGTGGAAAAAGAACACGACCGGTAGCGGCTATCAGATACAGTATGCAACGGACAGTGATTTTTCTAAAAACGTAAAAAAGATCACGGTTGGTAAGAAAACGACATTAAAGAAGACCATCACCGGTCTGGAAGAAGGAGAAACATACTATGTAAGGGTCCGGGTCAGGAAGGGAAAATACTGTTCTGCCTGGAGCAAATATAAAAAGGTCACTGTCAATTGAACAGCAAATGGAGGATTGGATATGATAAGAAAAAGAATAATGAAGAAAACTGCAGCAGTAGTCATCACGGGAGCTCTTACCATTGCCATGGCAGCAACGGTTGTTGCGGCTCCGCAAGGCCCGGGAGGAAGGTTTGGCCGAGGCGGGAATTCATCTTCGTCTGAAGAAGGCGACAGGCCCGAGCTGCCAAATGGAGAAAAGCCCGATTTCGAAGAAGGCGACAGGCCCGAACTGCCAAACGGAGAAAAACCCGATCTCGAAGAAGGTGAAAGACCGGAGATGCCCGAAGGTGAACAGCCACAGCGTCCCAGGGAAAACGGAGAACGCGGCAGGAAGATGAAAGGGATCGATACCGATGAGATCAGGACCGCTATAGAGGCACTTGAAGACGGTGAGGTAAAAACCAATCTGGAAGCACTGCTTGACACCTATGAGGAAGCAAAAAGCGCACTTGAGTCAGCGATGGAAAGCAAGTCAGAAGATATCGACTCGTACAGAAAAGCCGAAATGGAGGCAATGAAAGCCCTTCGTGAGGCTCTTGAGGAAGCAGGCATAGATACCCGTCCCGAACTTCCGTCCAAAGATAGAAAAGAGCAGGAGACAGGATCTGAAGATGATCAGAATGATACTTCGGAAGACGTTTCTGACGATGATACGGAAGAATATGATACTACGGAAAATGTGTTTACCGCGATATTCAACCGGTTCAGGTCACTCGGGAGATGACGTGCGGACGGATGAGGTGTACATATGATATAATCAATACACCTATATCCGGAGAGAAGTATGAACGACAGGGCAGAAGCGGCAAGAACCAACAGGCAGCTTAAGGAAAACTTCATACGTGACAATGAACAGACCATTTTAAAGATCGCTTCCAAAGTATCGGGAAAGTACATAACGAGAAGTGACGATGAATGGTCTGTTGCACTGCTCGCATTTGATAAGGCGATCGATACATATTCAAAAGACAAAGGTGATTTCCTCGCTTATGCCGGTATCTTGATAAAGAGGGCACTTATCGATCATTTCAGATCCGAGAACAGATTTCGCAGCGAAGTCCCTGTAAGCCTAGAAACACTTGCTGGAGAGGGCGATCCTGAGGAAAACACCGAGGTGTATAAGGCCGTATCAAGGGACAGTTACGATAAACAGGATGTGTTCGACAGAGGCCGGAATCTCAAAGATGAGATACTGGAAGTAAATGAGATACTTAAGGGATACGGATTCTCTTTCAGGGACCTGAAAAAGTGTTCACCGAAGGCAAAAAAGACAAAGACAGAGTGTGCCGGAGCGATAACGTGCATACTCGACAACAATGAGATATTGAGCACCGTCATAGAATATCGGAGACTTCCGATCAGGGAGATAACGGAAGAGACGGGAATAAAACAAAAGCTTCTCGACCGTTACAGACGATATATCATCATGGCGGTGGTCATCCTTAACGGGGAATATCCGCTGCTCGCAGACTATCTGCAATATGTAAGGAAGGAGGGAGACGGGTGATGAAAGCTGTAGTTCTGGACACAACAGGAAAAGAAGCAACGGTCATGACACATGAAGGTGATATCATTGCTGTCAGGAATAGGAAATATGATATCGGACAGGAGATCAGTATAAAAAATACCGGAGCACGTCATGCGGCCGTGATCTACAGACTTGTGCCCGCAGTAACTGCTGTGGCAGCAGCTGCGGTGATGGTCCTTGCAGGCGCGCGGGCGTATTTTACCCCGTACGGAACCGTAAGCCTTGACGTCAATCCCTCCATAGAATACACGATAAACAGGTTTGACAGGGTCCTGGAGGTGAGTTCCCTTAACGATGACGGAAGCGATGTCCTGTTGCAGATAGATACGGAAAGCCTCCGGAATAAAAATATCGAAGATGCGCTTGAGGCAACGATCGAGCAGATCGAAGCGGACGGGTATATGACAGATGATGACACAAATTATGTTGTAGTGTCCGCCCACACGCGAGGAGAAGATCATACAGACAGGCTTCTTGAAAAGATTGATGGCAGAGTCAAGGGACACGGGAATATCAAGCCGATGTCATTCAAGGTGTCGGATGAAGAGCTGAACGAGGCGCATGATCAGGGTATATCCGCCGGTAAAAAGAAAATGGTGGACCGGCTTGAAGAGGTCTCGGGCGAAAAGATAGACAGAAGCAAATGGAATCATAAAAGCGTCAGGGATATAGAAAGGGAATATGACCGGATAAAAGAAGCACCTGTGGAGGATGAGATTCCTACAGTAACAGAGCACATTAATGAGCCGGAAGCTGAACCCGAAAGAAAAATAGAAGAAAACGGACCGGTACCCGGACAGGAACAACCAGCGCAGGAGCAACCCATGCCTGAGAAGCCGGCGCCGGAGAACATACAGGAAGAGAACGATATCAGACAGGGTGAAGTGACGGAAAATGATGACCGGGACAGCAATCCTCCGGATAGGCCCATGCCTGAGCAGAACGCGCCGGAACAACCTGCGCCGGAACAGCCTGCGCCGGAACAACCTGCGCCGGAACAGCCCGATATCAGACCGGGTGAAACACCTCCGGAGCCTTCCGGGCCGGAAGGCCCACAGGGGCCGGATGGTCCACGGGAACCGGATGGTCCGCGGGAGCCGGAAGGCCCGCGGGAGCATTAAAATGGAGGGTCAGCGGACCCTCCTGTCAATTTTCGGATTATTCTCGTAGTATTCAGCCTTGTTCCTTTACATGTTCTTATCTGCGATCTGCAGGATCTTCGCTATATCCATTCCTGTATCATCATAATATGAGCCGACCGCAAAAGCCGGTTCTCCGGGGACCGAAGATAATGTTTCGAGCTGCCTGAAAAGAGCATCAAATTCGTCTCTGCCGGTATCGGCCGCGATCACCAGAAACTCGTCTCCGCCGACACGGTATATCTCCATGTCTTGAATAAAACTGGTAGTGATCATATTTTACAGTATGGAGTGGTTAATTTAACCCGACGCTAACAGATGTCAATTGAGCCGCTTAGTCTATGCGATATGGGGGCTAAAACGCATCTGAAATCAATTGTATATAAATGAGAGTTATAGTATAATTATACAAAATATCCTTATATTGAGGCAAAACAGTGGAAACATTGTGACGCAAAACTAAAGGGACTGTAAAATGTCAGCCAGTTGCATGTTTAAGGGGCATTGGAGGTTTCTTCAGTGTTTTTTTGATTTGGAGGAAGATATATATTTGAATAACATAATAATTTGATTAGATTTCCTTGAGTAATATTGAAGAGATTAGTTGATAAAGAAAAGGAGAGAATGCTATGTATGAGGATTTGGCAAAGGAATTAAAAAGAAATACGCAGATCATTCAGTCTACATTCAATGCGTTTAATCTTCAGGTATTACAGGTGGGATATCATCCATATGGCGTTGAAGACGATTCCGAAGAGTCGGATGCGGATTGCGATTGTCTTGTCGAGGTGTCTGCCCTTAATGATGGTCCAATGACACACGATGCATGCCGTATTGCTTGCGTGTATCTATCAGTACAGAAAAAAGTTTGCAAATGGTGCCACTGCTTTACCAATTAATGATATATCTACCGGGAATAATGGTGTAGCTAGAATTTTCACTATAGATGATTATTCTTTCAGGGAAGCGCTAGAAAGAATGAAAAATAATGGATGGATATCCATTGAGGCAAGAGGTAATCTTGATCAGATAAGACTTAAAGATGGTGATAACACTATTGAAATGATGCTGAAATACTATAAGGAGCGGAGGTAGTGTATGGAACTTGAAGAATACATGAGGACTCAGCTTGCCGAGAGATATCGCTGCTTCATTTTATGCGGTGCTGGTTTGACCGGCAAAACAGATCGTATAAAAAAGGCAGTAAAAGCGATGGGTGGAAAATATGTTGATGTTTTGAAGCAGTTTACCGATGAACCACCAAGCAAAGCAATTGATTCCATACGCCCGGAACAGTTTTTCGGATTATTCAAATTAGAAAACGATAAGATAAAAAAATAATACCTTTTGACAAACTCAAGAAGCTGCGCTATGATTTTACTTAGAAGAAGTGAGCTGGTTAAAGCCAGGCGCATCACTAGATGCGGCTTCTTCTTTTTTTAGATTTATCGCATACAAAGAATTCATAATAGGATCATTAGAATTCTCATGATGATTAACAATCATTTTTCATCAGCTGGGCTTCGAAGCAATTGATTTTGAAATTGCGATTTTGAGAGCCGTCAATGTAGATTTTCCCGGTTATCCCTCCTGAAAATCGTATACAGGGCATTTTGAAAGAGTTGACGCGACAAGGGCAGAGCGGCAACTTGGAGTACCATGACAGATATTTATCATTGCATAAAATCCGAGTTTTGTGGTATACATAATATTACATTATGTTAACTACTCGCGAAAGACAGCTTTTTTACCAGATTAGTCAGCCGACTTGATTATGCCTGATTATGTCAAAATGATATCCTTTCTCCTTAACAGATAATCAATGATATTTATATGAG
>JAILLI010000165.1 GCA_024693225.1 Lachnospiraceae bacterium | reverse complement strand
CAGTCCATGGGGGCACAGACTGTGGCAGTCTATGCATCCAATGTGCAGCCGAATACTCCCGAAGCTGCGGATGCAGTGATCTGTGACAGCCCGGTACCCGGGATGGAACTCATTCTGAAAGAGATGTTCGGTGATGGCAATACGGAAAGCTTTATGGCAAATTACCTGACAGGAACCAGCAAGGTTTTTATGGACATAGTATATAAAATCGATTATGATGATGCAGATACTATCAATATAGTGGCAAATGACAGAATTCCTACGCTGATCATCTGCTCCGATAAGGATCAGGTATGTCTGCCTGAACAGGTGGAAATGGTTTATGAGAATGTTGCCTGTGAAAAGAAAGCTATCGTTCATTTTGACAGTGCCCACATTGAAGGTGTGATCGATGATCCGGCAGGATATATGGACAGTGTGGAAGGATTTCTTCAGCCGTTGGGATTATAATTTTCAAAGAGACTATGAAACTGAATCTGTATGAAGACAAAACAACAAACGAACATGTAGACATCTACTACACCAATATGCGACCGGTCATCCGACAGCTGATCGATACGGTGAAGTCGGACCGGCCAAGCCTGAGCGGACGTCCGGCTGATGATGATCTGGATGATGGCGAAGAGGTGATCCTGGATCCTAAGGATATCGATTATCTGGATCATATTGAGCGTAAACTGTTTGCATATACAAAGGATGGCGTCTTCCGTATTATGGAAACGCTTTCCGCCTGCGAGGAGATCTTGTGGAATTACGGATTTGTCAGGGTATCTAAATCTAATCTTATAAATATATACAGGATCAAACGGCTGAAACCTGACGCAAATATGAAAGTATATGCATATTTTGAAAACGGGGAGAGGATATGCATTAACCGAAGTTATAAAAAGAGTTTTAACGAGTATCTTCAGAGAGTAAGGAGGACGGGAATATGAAAGAAAAAACGGTGCAGTATCTGGTTGAACTCTGTTGCGTATATACACTGGTATCAGTGGTCGGCGCGATCGTGAATATCCTGGCCGGAACACAGACAAATAATACCAATGTCCTTGTAATGTTCGCAACCTGTGCGATCGGAACGTTTGTTCTTTACCTTTACAGGCTTTTTGACGGACTGAGTCCGCTTCTGATCATATTCCTCCAATATCTGATCTGTTGCGCACTTTTGGCGATCATGCTGATTTTGCTGAACACATTTGTGGAACCGATCTCTCCCGGAGGGTGGTATGAATATTATCGTTCGTTTACAATCCCCTATATCGTTCTTGCAGGTTTTTTCTATTACAGAGAATTCTCAGAGACTAAAAAGCAGGAGAAACTGCTTATGGAGATCCAGGAGAACGAAAAGGGCCGTAAATAGCAATATTTTTAGCAACCAAACAGTTTTGCTGCTTTTTCCATACGGCCGGTAATATCTACCTCAAAAGGACATCTACTCTCGCAACTATGGCAGCTTAAGCATTCCGAAGCGTGATGCTCCAAATCCTTATAATGCTCTGTAACACTTTCGGGAACCTTAGGCTGTGCCGATGCCAGGTCATAAAATTTATTGATCATGGCAATATCGATACCTGCAGGGCACGGCTTGCAGTGTCCGCAATAGGTACATACTCCCTTATAGGAGTGAAGCGGAGCTTTTGCTATAACTGATGCATAATCTTTGGCTTCGTCTGATGCCGATTCGTATGAAACCGCTTCATCCACCTGATCTTTCGTGTCATATCCGCACAAAATGGATGCAACGCCCGGTCTGGTCAAGGCATAATGAATAAGCTGAACCGGCGTAAATGCCACCCCGAAGGGCGATCTTTCCGGGTCCAAAAGTGCTCCTCCGAAAAAGCCCTTCATAACGGTAAGTCCAACATTATTTTCCTCACACATGCGGTAAAACTCGGCACGATCCGGGTCGATCCCCGCATATTTTTCATCATATCCTTCCCACATGGTATTAAGATCCTCTGTAGCAGGTCTCATGTCAAAAGCAGGATTTATGCTGAATAAGATCATCTCGATAAAACCGGTCTTAACAGCCAGTTTACCGATCATCGGATTGTGTGTACTTAATCCGATATGACGTATAATGTTCTTCTTGCGAAGGTCATGAACATATTCGATAAAAGTTCCGTTCATCACATTATTCCAGTCTTCCAAAGAATCTATATAATGGATCATTCCCAGATCCACATAATCGGTTTTTAATCTTGTAAGAAGATCCTCAAAAGCAGGACGGACGTACTTCATATCTCTGGTTCTTACATACTGGCCGTTCTGATATGTGGATCCGATATGTCCCTGCACAAACCAGCTGTCCCGGCAGCCTTCCATCGCCTGTCCTATAATGTCCCTTGACTTAGGATCCGGCATCCAGCAATCTACGATATTAATGCCCAATCCATGCGCATATTTTAAAAGCTCTATCGATTCGTCCGTTTCATGCCTTTCAAGCCATTCGCCTCCGAACCCGATCTCACTTACCTCTAATCCCGTTTTCCCCAATACTCTGTATCTCATTCTGTTCTCTCCTTTTGCTCCTGTGTCAGATCA
>JAILLI010000093.1 GCA_024693225.1 Lachnospiraceae bacterium | reverse complement strand
CCTTGATACTCATGGGTATCTTCAGATCGATGGTAGACATCCCGCTTGCAAAGTCTGTCCTGTTGTCTCCGTTGTACTGTTCGGAAAAGACATGCAGCTTATATGTATTTCCTGCATCAAGGCTTTGAGGAAGAGTAACATTTACCGTACCTGACACGGAATTGTTTACAAGTCTTCCGTAAAAGAGTGCTGTTCCGGTACTGTCGCAAAGAACTGCGGATACATACTCGTTTGATCCCGGTTTTGCGCCGTTATAGCGGACCTGTACGACACTGCCCGGAGCCACATTGCCGCTTCCGACCCTTTCTGCGCTGAATGCCCTTGAAGTATCCTTTATGGTAAGCTTCCAGTCCCTGGTCCCTTTATCGGCAACCGCCACAAGGGCGGTCGCACCGGGAGCTCCGGATACCTTGCCGCCATATGCCGCCGATGTAAAGAGGATATTGGAACGGTTTATGTTAAATGCCGGTCTGGCACAGCGTTCACCGCTCACATCCAGGGGCTGAATGAAATATTTGACAGCTGCAACAGCTTTATCTATTGACCATGCCGGATTACGAAGCCACCATGCTCCAATGCCCCGGTTCGTATACTGAGCCTGGTATTCTGTTGCTGCCGCTCCCAGATACTGCTCCAGCTCCTGTACCGACAGGAAGAATACCTTATCATTTTCAAGATATCCAACTTTCCATTCACCGGTCACGGCTTCATCTTTTTTGCTGACAGCCTTTATGGCAGCTCGCTCCGCTTCCGTGAAAACATTTGCCAGATAGGACCCGCACCAGTTTTTTGCATCGCTTCCCTTCCATGCAGTTCCTTTTTCACGCTCTGCATTAAAAACAATACCGCCATCTCCGAATTTATCGGGATTGTTGCCCCAGAGCATCTCGGACATGACCAGTATGGAATTGCCTGCTCCCGTATTGTCCTTTTCGGGATCGAGCACTCTCCAGTAAGGCTTCTGTTCTCCTTCGGGGTCCCAGTAATTATAGGAGTTCTGATCCATATGACCGAAATATATGTGCTGGTCCTTCTGTATACCCATCCCGTAGTCTGCAAGACGGAGCACTCTTCCTTCGGTTACCGGTATGACCGTCTCTCCTCCCGGGGATGAAATATCATCAGCGCCGCTTACTTCCTCATCTGAAGGTTCTCCCGCCTCCGAACCGTCAAGGGCTTCATTTTCTTCTTTGACATCTGTATCTTCTGCCCCGTTAAGAACTTCCGTATCTTCCGCGGTTAAAGCTTTGGCATCTGCCGGATCGCCTTCCGTCCCGTCAGCTTCATATATAAGATCTGACGTTTCGACAGTCCCGGCTGCATCTTCTGTTCCGGCAGCTTCCGGTAAGTCATCCGCCTGCTCGTAAGTTCCGCCCGCAAGGTCCTCCTCCCCTATAGTCTCAGGCATTGCATATACCGCTGCCTCTCCCATGACAGGCGAAAAAGTCATCAGTGCGGTAAGGACTGCCGCCGTCACTTTTTTTCCCATCCTTCTCATTATGATCGCCTCCTTAGCAAAGTTCATAAATAATACATTTCCTTTGATTTTACATCCCCCTTTTTGGCCTTGTCAATGAGCCCAGTAAGCATTACCTTGTGACCTTGTCTCTTGCAAACAGGTAAAGGCAGGGATTGGGGCATTTCTTTTCTTCCCCGGCAGGTTGGACAGGCAAATACATCATCCAACTTGACATTTACAGCAAAAAAGAGAAAATAGAAAAAGCATCAATGACATATATTTGGAAGGAAAAAAATATGAAGACCATTCTCGAGATCATATCGCAAACAGTATCAAAGGGCTTTGAGGAGGCGGGTTATGACCCGTCCTACGGAAAGGTCACGCTCAGCAACCGGCCCGATCTTTGCGAATTCCAGTGTAACGGTGCCATGGCGGGGGCTAAGACCTACCACAAGGCCCCCATCATGATAGCAAACGAGGTTTGCGAAAAGCTGGCCGGCGACCCCGCTTTTGCCGAGATCTCTGCGATCAATCCCGGATTTTTGAACATAAAAGTCTCTGATGAGTTTCTCTCAGGCTACCTTAACGACATGGCTTCGAATGATAAATTCGGTCTCGACCTGTCCGATCCCAAAAAGATAATCGTGGATTACGGCGGACCCAACGTTGCCAAGCCCCTTCATGTGGGCCACCTGCGTGCCGCCATAATAGGCGAGAGCGTAAAGCGCATATGCCGCTACCTGGGAAATGATGTTATAGGTGACATACACCTGGGCGACTGGGGCCTGCAGATGGGCCTTATCATAACCGAGCTGAAAGTGCGCCACCCTGAACTTCCCTATTTTGACAAAAGCTTTACAGGGGATTATCCCAAAGAGCCGCCCTTTACCCTTGCAGATCTCGAGGAGATATACCCCGTAGCATCTGCAAGATCCAAAGAGGACGAAGCCTACAGGGAGGAAGCTCTTGCCGCCACCAAGGCCCTGCAGGGCGGGGATAAGGGATACCGGGCCATATGGAAGCACATAATGGACCTGTCGGTTCCCGACCTTAAGCGCAATTACGAAGACCTGTCGGTCGATTTTGACTGGTGGAAGGGCGAAAGTGATGTTGACGGTCTGATACCGCAGATGGTCGCCGACCTTACGGATAAGGGCTACGCCCATGAAAGCGAGGGTGCCCTCGTTGTGGATGTGGCAGAGCCTTCCGATACCAAGGAGATACCCCCCTGCATGATCCTTAAGTCAGACGGGGCATCCCTCTACACGACCACGGATCTTGCCACACTGCTTGACCGGAAGCAGACCTTCGATCCCGACCAGGTCATCTATGTGGTCGACAAGAGACAGGACATGCACTTCGTCCAGGTCTTCCGTACAGCCCTCAAGACCGGTATCGTAAAGCCCGGTACAAAGCTTGATTTCCTGGGCTTCGGGACCATGAACGGCAAGGACGGCAAGCCCTTCAAGACAAGGGAAGGCGGTGTCATGCGCCTTGAAGCCCTGATAGATGACATCCGTACCGCCATGCTCAAAAAGATCACGGAAAACCACGAGACCGACCCCGAAGAGGCCAAAAAGACCTCAAGGATCGTTGCCCTTGCAGCCATCAAGTACGGCGACCTCTCCAACCAGGCGACCAAGGATTACATATTTGATATAGACAAGTTCACATCCTTTGAAGGAAACACCGGGCCCTACATCCTCTACACCATAGTCAGGATCAAGTCCATACTTGCAAAGTATGAGGGAACTCTTCCGGAGACCATAAAGGCTGCCCAAAACGAAGCCGAAAAGGCCCTGATGCTGGAGCTTACCAAGTTTGCTTCAACCATTACCGCAGCATACGAAGAGATAGCCCCACACAGGATATGCGCTTATATCTATGATGTCTGCAATGCCTTCAACCGCTTCTATCACGAGACCAGGATCCTTGCCGAGGAGGATCAGGGTAAAAAAGAGGGATGGCTGGCCCTCCTTGTCCTCACCAGGAGGATACTTGAGGACTGCATAGACCTGCTGGGGTTTGCGGCTCCGGAGAAGATGTGAGGTTTATACTTATCGGATTTTGCTGATTTTTAGCGGTTTTCTGATAATTTTTGAATTTTCTGAAAATATTAGCACTCACCTATTGACAGTGCTAATATTTTTATGTATCATATCTTTGGTACGAAGATTTAAACGAAAATTACAAGGATTATGGAAACGGTGAGTGTCAAAGATATTCCC
>JAILLI010000090.1 GCA_024693225.1 Lachnospiraceae bacterium | reverse complement strand
CTCTCTTCGTCCTGATCTATAACAGGTGCATCCGGTAGGATCAGATTATCAAGGGGTGATGCTGTAGGATCAACGGCTTCCACCGTTTCCGTACTCTCTTCACTCTCTGCGGTAACAGCAGGTGCGATCTCTTCAATATCGGGGAGAAGATTCTCTGTAAACATCCCCATATCCGCCTGAACATCAGGGCCGGTCTCCGCAATGATGACTTTTTCCCCGGTTTCTGCAGTAAAGCTGTTTGTATCGACGGGGATACCGGAATCATCAACATTCAGCGGTGCTGCGGCCTCCTCGGCAGCCGGAGCAGATAACACAGATGCGTATAAGGGATTGGAAGTATCTATCTCGCCTTCATTTGTGAATGAAGCATTATGGTCATATGCATTTCCCAGGATAGCAGAATTAGACCCCGTAAGCCCATCCGCCATAGCAAAAACATCTTCCCTGTTCCTATCAGGAGCTTCTGCTTTTGGCACATTCTCGGGCTCGGGATCGCTTATCCCCATCGCCTGCCGTAGCAAACTGTCTAAATAATCTTCTGTGGACTGAGCCATTTATTCCTCCGGAACTTCACTTACGCACAAAATATCAATTTATACTATCATATTTTAACTGTGCGAACAACTCAAAATACACGACAAAACCCAAAAAAACGGAGCCGGAAAACCGGCCCCGGGATTATGTGATCCTGCTGTGATCTCACTCAGCGGTTTCGCCTTTGTTCCTCTCTGAGATCAGCTTGTCTATAAGAAGGACAAGGTTTCCTATCTCCGGCTTGGACAGCTGTGCATCCGCTCCAAGAGCCTCACCCTTGACACGCATCTCCTCATTTACAAGAGATGAGAAGATAATGACAGGAATGTTCTTAAGTTCGTCATCGGACTTGATCATATGTGTCAGTCTATGACCATCCATCTGAGGCATCTCAATATCTGTGATGACCAGCTGAACCAATTCATCCAGTCTTCCGCTATTCTTTGCATCAAGTATGTAATTCCATGCTTCAAGGCCATCATTGGTGCGCTTGACATTGATATAACCGGCAGCCGAAAGTGCATCATTGATAAGCTTGTTGAGAAGATGTGAATCCTCGGCGATAACAATGGGAATATCGCTTCTCTCACGTGAACCAAGTTCATCTATCTGATTCATTCTAAGTCCGGTTTCAGGACTGATATCAGCAACTATCTTCTCGAAATCAAGGATGATAACAAGTCTGTCATCAAACTTCACGATACCTGTGGATACACCTTCAACTTCATTATTTACGGTTGCATCCGGCTTGATTATCTCTGTCCAGTTCACACGGTGAATGCCCATTACGCGATCAACATGGAAAGCAACATCGAGCATATTGAAATTCGTGATTATAAACAGCCCGTCATGATCTCCCTCATCACCCATCTGAAGAGCATTCTTAAGGTTGATGGCCGTTATCATCTTATCACGCGGCATGAATATACCTTCAACCGAGGGATGTGCATTGGGCACCGGTGTGACCGTCTGATATGTGATGATCTCCCGGATCTTTGCAACGTTGATTCCATATGAGTTGTTGCCAAGCTTAAACTCAAGAATCTCTAACTCATTAGTACCGTTTTCCAACAGGATTTTGCTGTCCATACCTTCACCTCATCAATAAATTTGATCAATGATCGTGTCATATTATATCACATATTTATGTAAAAATATACTATTTTAGCCATATCCCCGAAAAATCAGTTGACCTTAAAGAAAGCAACGTTGTCTTTAAGCTGTGATGATATGGAGTTAAGCTCGTCAGCACCGTTTACAACACTGGACATATTGGCCGTAAGCTGGGTGATCGAAGCGTTTGTTTCCTGCGTCGAAGCTGCATATTCCTGAGATATACTGGACAGCGATTCTACCGACGAAAGTATCTTGTCCTTTCCTTCTGTCATGGACTGAACAAGGGCCGCGATCTCCTTGTTACCATTTTGGGTTTCGCTAAGGACCCTGAGCATCCTGTCAAACGAAACACTCATCGTCTCAAGGGCTTCAGCCTCGTTCACGGTTGCATCTTTAATACTGTTTGTAAGCTGACGGTTATCATTTGAGTACTGGGTTATGGTACTGAGCATCTGAGTGATCTCGCCGGCCATCTGATTTGATTCTTCCGCAAGACCTTTAATATTGTCAGCAACAACCGAAAAGCCTCTTCCCGCCTCTCCTGCTCTTGCAGCTTCGATCGAAGCATTTAGTGCAAGGAGGTTGGTCTGGGTTGCTATGCTTATGATGCCTTCGGCAGCCTTACTGATCTCATCAACAACAGCCGCTGTCTTGCCGACCGATTCGGCAACCTGACCCGCCTTGAGGTTTGTCTCTTCGTCTGCTTTCCTTATGTCATTGAGCTGCTTCTGAAGTTCCAAAGAATCCTGATACAGCATGTTCACCTTTTCAAGATTGCTTGAAGCTGCAGCATGCACCTGATCTATGGCTGTTCCGATCTCACCTGTTATACCGGCCGTAACCTGAACATCCTCAGCCATGGACATGGCACCTTGTGCCAGTTCATCAACCGCGATCGAAATGTTGCCCGTATTTTCTTCAGACTGGGCGATACTGTCTTTGGCCGACCCCGCTTTGACATTTACCGAATCGGCACAGGATACCACCTGAAGAAGTGAATTCTGCAGATGCGATCTCATCTGCTCCATTGAAAATTCTACTGCATGGAACTCACTGAACATACTCTCATCTTCAACTTCTCTGACAAAATCACCCGAAGCCATTCCGTTAACTGCGCCGACCACATATCTGATACTCTTTTTCATCTTGTTGAGGATCAGGACAGCGAAAACAAGTATTGCAACAGTTATGACGGCAAATACGATTATGCTTGTAATGATGCTCTTTTTGATCTCCTGCTCGTGGATCACTTTCTGATCATTGGCCCACTGTTCCGTGATATCAGTCATTTCCGAAATGGATTCACGCGCAGTTTCAAAATTCTGTATGAATAATGTATAATCGCCGCTCCCTTCAGCAACATTATAGGAGGTCTCCCATGTGGAGTAATTGGTCATGAACTGCTGATACAGCTGATCAAAATTGGAAGTGTTGAGAACCGTACCCGTATAGAGGCTGGCCTCCTTACTTGCAATCTCATGTGCCTCATTGACACGTTCGAGGACCTGCTCTTTATTATCACCATAATCAGCCAGATATTGCGATTTGAGCTCCTCGAGCTGTTCTGCCGGAATATCGGCCGGAGCCATTGCAACATCATGATATTGTATAGCCGCTATCATTGCCTGATAGTAGTCTCTGTCAGCATTGATCAGCTTTTCGCTGATAGAATAGAGATGATCAAAATACAGTACTTCGTCATCCTGTGATACGGTCTGCAATCTTGTACCGAAATATCCGACACTTACCGCTACCATGACCACAAGTATTATCCCTGCGATCATAAGTGTTGCCACGATACTGGGCCTTGTTTTATTTTTCATAAGCTGTTTCCTTTCATGGAAATATCAGACACGACATTAAAAAAAAAGTTTGCATGCCAAACAACAGATAACAGAATTAATTATATCATAGCCTTTAATTCCCTACAATCGTTTTCTCCCCGTTTTTCCCGTAATTATCGTGTTATTCGCCTTCACATATCAGCCGAAGGATCAGTTGACATCCTGCCCCGGGATATGTCCTGTGATAATATATATGAGATGCCTGAAACCATCGCGTATGACCCGTAGTTTGGAGCGTCTTACGGCAGAACACTTTCTTAACCTGACAGGGATCTGCGCTATGCGAAGGCCGGCATTCGAGGCCTCCGCTATCATCTCCGTTGCAAACTCCATCCCGCCGCATTTCAGATCCAGCTTCGACAGTGCCGCACGGCTGATCGCCCTTATACCACAATGAAAATCATTCACCTCAACATGAAATCTTGCGGCGGCAAGCTTTGAAAGGATCCTTACTCCTATCCTGTGCACCAAAGGCATGGCACCCTTTTCAATAATGCCTGACAGCCTGTCCCCGATGACCATGTCATATCCGTCATCTATGAGCTTTAACATGTTTTCCATGTCAGCTACATCATAGGTCATATCGCAGTCAATTATAAATATAACGGATCCCGCCGCTTCAAAAAGTCCGCAGCGGATCGCGTATCCGTATCCGATCCTGCTCTCTTCTATGAGCCTTGCCCCGTGATCAAGAGCAAGGGCTGCGGAATTATCGGTCGAACAGTTATCAACAACTATCACCTCCCCGGCCGGATCATATTCCTCCAAAAAGCTCCTTGCCTCATCCACGCAGGAACCGACAGTACCTTCCTCGT
>JAILLI010000084.1 GCA_024693225.1 Lachnospiraceae bacterium | reverse complement strand
GGATGCAAACGAGAGACTCCTCATATCTGCAGGGGCCTCCCTTCCTTTTGTATACCTTACCGAAGAGAACAGACAGGCTCCGCTTACAGCGCCCAACTTCTGCATGCTGCTTCGCAAGCATATATCAGGCGGACATCTGGTTGACATAAGTCAACCGGGCCTTGAGCGGATAATCGAATTCGAGATAGAACATCTTGATGAAATGGGGGATACCTGCCGTAAGATCCTCACAGTGGAACTCATGGGCAAGCACTCCAATATCATATTCCGCAAGACTGACGGGACCATCATAGACAGCATCAAGCATGTCAGCGCCGCCATCTCTTCCGTAAGGGAGGTACTTCCGGGAAGGGAGTATTTCATACCAAAGGCGGAGGGTAAGATTGATTTACATAACTTTGTTTTATGTGCACACGAATCCGTGCGCGATACCATCGGATCCTGTGAGGAAACCGGCAGGATCACGTCAGAAACGGCCCCTGATGAAGATGCCGGCAGAAGGTCGGAAGGCATGTCAGACTACAGGCTCGATCGACTATTATGTAAACCCATCCCGCTTTCGAAGGCCCTCTACACAACCTTCACAGGTTTCTCTCCCATCCTGGCTGAAAGCCTCTGCGAGGAGGCCGGCCTTGACAGCACCAGACCTGCGAACACATATAGTGCTTATGAATTATGTAAACTTATATCCTCTCTCGAAGATCTTGACCGCATTGTGGAAAGCGGAGATTTTTCCCCCGCGATCATATATGACGATAAGGATGTGCCCGTGGAATTTACCGCGGTGCCCCTCATCCAGTACAAGGATATGAGGCATGAGTATTTTTCATCCGTATCCCATATACTGATCTCCTACTACGCAAAACGCGACGGGATCGTGAGGATGAAACAGAAGGGAGCTGACCTTCGCAAGATCGCAACGACCGCTCTCGAACGCTGCCTTAAGAAATATGACCTTCAGCAGAAGCAGCTGTCCGATACGGATAAGATGGACAGGTTCAAACTGTGGGGCGAGCTCCTGCAGACATACGGATACAATGCAAAAGAAGGTGACGATAAGATCACCTGTGACAACTACTACACCAACGAGCCCGTGACCATACCTCTCGATCCGACCATGAGCCCCATGGAGAACTCTGTCAGGTATTTTGACAGATACAGTAAGTTAAAGAGGACCAAGGAGGCCGTGACCGTACAGCTCCTGGAGACCGAAGCCGAGATCGGTCATCTTCGCAGCATCATATCCAGCCTTGATATGGCAGAAAATGAAGAGGATCTGGTACAGATCAAGGACGAGCTTGCCGACAGCGGCTACATCCGCAAAAGATCCGCCGCCAAGAATAAGGGCCACCGTAAGAGCAGCCCCCTGCATTTCATATCATCGGACGGTTTTCACATCTATGTGGGCAAGAACAATTACCAGAATGATGAGATCACCTTTAAGGTGGCCAATGCCGGTGACTGGTGGTTTCACGCCAAGAAGATCCCCGGAAGCCACGTGATCGTACGGTGTGAGGGAAAAGAACTTACCGACCGGACCTTTGAAGAGGCTGCAAGTCTTGCCGCATACTACTCAAGCGGCAGGTCCATGGGCAAGGTTGAGATCGATTACGTCCGCCGTAAGGAAATAAAAAAACCCTCAGGCGCCAAGCCGGGGTTTGTAGTATATTACACCAATTATTCCATGACCGCTCCGGCCCTTATCCCGGCCGGTCTTGAATGTATCTCATCTTGAGAATATCCGAAAGCCGCACGAAGAGCAGAAATCATAGTCATGATCCACTTCGGCCCCGCATTTGGGGCAGTATTTAAGGTCCGCCGTGCTGACCTTTTCACCTCCTACCGTAAATACGGTATCGGCAAGCTCTATCCCTTCCGCTTCTGCACCGCTGCCCTCATATGAATCAGTATCCTCATAGATCCCGCCTGTATATGTATCACTTTCTGCATAGAGGTTCTCCGGGCCTGCATATGTATCACTGCCGGCATAGAGGTTCTCCGGGCCTCCGTAAGGGCTCCCGGCTTCCTGGCCCATATCTTCGGATGCCACAGCCCCCTGCACGTTCTTTACTCTCTGGCCGCCGATGCCGTCCCCGTAGACTGCGCTCTCATATCCTTCCGGTGTATATGAGCCACTGCCGGCCTTCTCGGCCACCACATCCTTTATGAGCCAGATGACCATGGCACAGACGGATGCAGCCACACCGATAAATGGGGCTGCCGATACCGCCAGTATCCCCTCCGGGCCTTCAAGCTCCTTAACTATCGTCTCGCTAACCTGCTCTTTTACTATGATGAATATGACCAGCCAGAAAATGCTGAAGATGACCACCGATACACCCGGAGCCTTAAAATTAAACAAATGGAATATTATGACCAGAAGGCTGCAGGCAAGGCTTGCCCAGAAAAGGGCCACCAGTGCATACATTCTGTAAGACAGGCCGTCAAGCCTGTCAAGCATCTCACTAAGATCCCTGTCCGAAAGAAATGAAAGCAGTTTATCATTCTGCTTGAACAGATCTATCAGCTTTATGGCGGTCGTACCGGTAAAAGCGACCTCGGCGGCGGAGAGCCTCCCGTCCCTGACGATGCCGCATACTTTTTTTACCTGTCCTATAAGACTGTGCAGATCGATATCGACACCAAACATGGCAAGACCGGCTTCTGCCTGATCGATCTTATCATCATCCATGTCAACTTTGTCGATAAGCTCGTCAACGCTTTGGCCGATCTCCTCCCTCACATCCTTATCCTTTATGCCGACGCCTCCCATAAAGAGCATGAGGGCCGACAGGACGATGAGACCTATGCTTATGGACTTTAAGATACGTCTTACGGTGTTTTCGCTCATAAAGCCTCCAGAAAGGCAAACATCACTGCAGTTTTATCTTATCCATAAGAAGCTGGAACTTGACCTCGTTACCTTCATAACGGAAAAGTCCGCTCTCCCACGCTTCCCTCATCCTGATCTTTCCGGCAGCCAGCTTTAAGATAACATCCGCGGTGGCTATGATCCTGCCGTCATGGTTGTAATAGTTGTAAGGTTCGACCACACATGCCCGCTCGGCCACTTCAAAATAAAAAGCACCTGCCCCTTCGCCGACTATATCGACCTCTATGGCAACATGCTCGAATACCTCCCTGGCGTCCGCATTCTCAAAGGTTTTTCTGACCTTTTCCACTATCTGTTCATACGTGACCGGTCTCTTAGCCATATCACATCACCTCTTATCATCATCCGGACCGCATACCATGTACCCGGCCCGATCCTGTCACTGTATCAGTTGTCAGATACCCCGGTCTTTACCGAATGAAAGCCGTCATCTGCTGTCGGCTTATCCGGACATAAGGGATCTGCTCTTTTACTCATATATTATATATTAAATCCAAAAAATTCAAGGCAGGCCTTAATGCCTGAAGACTATCCGCCCTGTCTTATGGTCCATTTCATCCACTATGGCGAGGGATTCGACCCGGATGCCCCGCTCACGCAGCCGCTTTCCGCCATCCTGAAATCCCTTCTCGATGATTATTCCGACACCCTGCAAGGTTGCCCCGCTCTCATTTATAAGATCGATCAGTCCGTCCACGGCACACCCGTTTGCAAGGAAATCATCCACCACCAGTACCTTGTCTTCGCTCGACAGGTACTTCCTGGACACGATGACATCATAGACTCTTTTATGGGTAAAGGATTCGATCCTGGTGGAATAGACTGAACCGTCAAGGTTTATGGACTGGCTCTTCTTGGCAAAGACAACGGGAACATCAAAATACTGGGCTACTATTGCGGCAATGGCAATACCGGACGCTTCTATCGTCAGGATCTTGGTAACTTCCGTATCGGCAAAGATCCTCTTGAATTCTTTTCCTATCTCATTCATCAGCCCTATATCGATCTGGTGGTTGAGAAAGCTGTCGACCTTAAGGACATTACCTTCTTTTACCACACCGTCCTCTTGTATCCTCTTCTCGAGAAGTTCCATTCCTATCTTTCCTCCCTGAAATAGTTAAGTCCCAGACTCTGGGGCGGCTGATCCTCCCTGCGGTTTCTCATGCTGGTAAAGATCAGGACTATGAGTGTTACAACATAGGGGATCATCTTGTAAAGTTCCTTGAGCTCCATATGCTCCATTCCCGTGGGGATATAGAGGTAAAGTATGTAAAGTCCCCCGAACAGGATGGATGCAAATATGCCAAGGTCCGCTTTCCAGAGGGTGAATATGACAAGGGCTATGGCAAGCCATCCCCTGTCACCGAAAGCATCATTGGACCATATGCCGCAGGCATAGTCCATAACATAATACAGGCCTCCCAGACCCGCTATAACGCATCCGCAGCAGGTGCTAACATATTTGTATTTTGTAACATCGATACCGGCCGCATCTGCCGTTGCCGGATTCTCACCGACCGAACGCAGGTTGAGGCCTACCTTGGTCTTCTTGAAGATGTAAGCTACCACAAGGGCTATTATGATGGCTGTATAGGCCAGAAATCCGTATGAAAAGAGAAGCTCTCCTACCCATCCAAGGCTCCCCGCAAAAGGCAGCCGGGCCCGAAAACAGGCACTTGTCTTTGATAAGGATATGGATGGCAGGTCAGCCTTTGAAAGCTTTATGAGGGATCCTCCGAAAAAGTTTCCAAATCCCACACCGAAGGTTGTCATGGCAAGACCCGTTACGTTCTGATTGGCCCTTAAGGTAACGACAAGGAATGAATATATAAGGCCCATGATCAGGGATCCGGCCATTGAGCATAAAAGGGGGATCAGTATGGCAAGGGCTGCGTTGACCTCACCTGCTCCCACAGAATTTTCATAGAAAAAAGATCCTATGACACCGCTTATGGCACCTACATACATAACGCCCGGCAGTCCCAGGTTTAAGTTGCCCGACTTTTCGGTAACTATCTCACCCGTACACCCGAACAGGAGAGGTATGCCCTGCGCAACGGCTCTCGGAATAAAAGCTAGAAATCCTAACATCATTTACCTCCCTGCGATCTGCCGCGATCTTTCCTGATATGGATCTCGTAATTGATAAAGAACTCACATCCGATGATAAAGAAGAGGATGATGCCCGTGAGTATGTCGCCGAAGGACTGGTTAAGGTCAAACCTGGTGGCTATCTCTCCGGCACCCCTGTCCATGAATACTATGATAAAGCTGGTCGCTATCATCGCAAAAGGATTGAACTGGGCCATCCAGGACACCAGAACGGCTGTAAAGCCCCTTCCGTCCGATATGGTAGATGTAAGGGTATGGTTGATGCCGCCGACAAGCAGAAGGCCGACCAGTCCGCACAGGGCCCCTGACAGTATCATGGTCCTGATGAAGACCTTCTTGAGGTTGATGCCGACGTATACCGAAGTCTTGGGCGACTCGCCCACGACCCTGATCTCATATCCGTGTTTGGTATATTTGACATATACATAGGTAAAAGCCGTGACCGCCACAGCAACGATGACCGGCAGCAGATATTTGGATCCGAAGACCTGGGGGAGCCAGCCGGCATGTGAATTCTGGTTGATGATACCTATCTTTCCGGACCCCTTGGGCACCTCCCACCTGATCGTGAAGAAAAGGACCAGCTGGGTCGCTATATAGTTCATCATAAGGGTGAGCAATGTCTCATTGGTATTCCACAAAGCCTTGCAAAGAGCCGGTATAAATCCCCAGAGAGCTCCCAGGGCCAGGCTCGATACCAGCATGAGAACTATCACCAGCCAGTTGGGAAGGCTGTCCCCGAGGCAGATCATGCATGCGGCTGCACCCAGTCCTCCCATGAGCACCTGTCCTTCACCGCCTATGTTCCAGAACCTCATACGAAAGGCAATGGTAAGGGCCAGTGAGATGATAAGAAGGATCGAGACATCCTGAAGGGTGATCCAGGCTTTTCTCGCAGACCCGAAGGCCCCTATGAATATGGATGAATACACCTCGAGCGGATTGATCCCGGTCGTGATACCGGTTATCACGGCGCAGAATATTAGAGCCACCAGAACGGCCAGAAGCCTTATCCTCATGGCCCTGCCCTTTGAGACTCCTCCGCGCTTTGTAAGATGTATGAGGGGTTCTTTAACTTCTTTTGCGTTCATTCAGGCCCCCTTTTTATTGTCAAGACTGGTCATGAGAAGTCCTATCTCGTTCTTGGTGACGGTCCTGGCATCAACTATGTCACTGACCTCACCGTCGCACAGCACCATGATCTTATCACTTATCTGCATGAGGACATCCAGGTCCTCTCCCACGAACAGAACGGCAACACCCTTTTTCTTCTGTTCGTTTATAAGGTCATATATCTTGTATGAACTTCCTATATCAAGTCCTCTTACCGCATATGCCGTAAGGAGGACTTTGGGGTTGGACGATATCTCACGTCCCACCAGTATCTTCTGTATGTTTCCGCCGGAAAGTCTCCTGATTGGTGTATCAAGACCCGGCGTTGACACATCGAGCGAATCCACGACAGACTGGGCCACCTTTCTCGGCTTTTCCCTGTCAGTGAACCACTTATGGCTCTCTCCGAAGGTACGCAGCATCATGTTCTCGGAAATGTTCATGTTTCCTACAAGTCCCATTCCCAACCGGTCCTCGGGAACAAATGACAGGGCCACTCCCAGGTCTCTTATATCCTGGGGATGCATGCCGATGAGCTCCGTCTCTTTCCCCTGACCGTCTATATATACCACCGATCCCGAATCCACCTTCTGGATACCGGCGATGGCTTCAAGAAGCTCCTTCTGTCCGCTTCCGGATATACCGGCTATCCCCAGTATCTCTCCGGAATTCATGTAGAAGCTTACGTTCTTTACCTTCTGTACACCTTCCACATCAGTCACGTTTATGTTACTGATCACAAGCCTCTTGGTCGGGTTGACCGGCTCGGGCCTCTCTATATCGAGCGTCAGGGCATGGCCTACCATCATATCCGTCATCTGCTGAGGATTGGTCTTGGCCGTCTCAAGCTCTCCCGCATTCATCCCCCTGCGAAGGACAACTACCCTGTCGGATATCTCCATGACCTCATTAAGCTTGTGGGTGATTATAACTATCGATTTGCCGTCCTGCCTCATATTCCTCATAACGGCAAAGAGACGCTCACATTCCTGTGGTGTGAGCACCGCCGTGGGCTCATCGAGTATAAGTATATCAGCCCCGCGGTATATGACTTTGACGATCTCCACGGTCTGCTTTTCGGAAACCGTCATGTTATAGATCTTCTTGTCCGGATCCACATCGAATCCGTATCTGTCGCATATCTGCCTGATCCGGGCTTTGGAGGATGCCGCATCGAGCTTCCCCTCCTCCCCCAGTACTATGTTCTCCCAGGCTGTGAAAACATCGACCAGCTTGAAATGCTGGTGGACCATTCCGATCCCCAGCTCGGCTGCCCGGGCCGGGGAGCTTATGGTCACGCTCCTGCCTCCCACGAATATCTCTCCCTCATCGGGATAATAGATACCCGCGAGCATGTTCATAAGGGTGGTCTTGCCGCTGCCGTTTTCACCCAGCAGCGACACGATCTCACCCTTATAGAGCTCAAAATCCACATCCGTATTGGCATGCTTTTTGTCAAATCTTTTGTTGATGCCGTGCATCCTTATCACGGCTTCTCTGTTTTCCAAGAGAGTATGGTCCCCCTGTATTAGAATGCAGTATCAAGAAGTGTGATGCCATCGATCTGAAGGTTGAAGTAAGGAGCACTCCTGAGGCCTTCGCCTGATTCGTTGAAGTACCCGTCCTTGATGACCTCATGATCGCCTTCGTAATTGGCGTCTGTATCAACATCGGCCATGTAGCTTGTAAGTGTTTCACCCTCTACGGTAAATGTGCTCGTATCAAATACATGGACCTTGCCTGCTATAAGATCGGCCTTTGCAGCTTCTACAGCTTCTTCGGTTCCGGGAGCTATGTTCTTGCCGAAGTGGTCGATAACAACAGATCCTGTCTGAAGGGTTCCGATGTAATCCGCAGGGATCGCCTCACCCTTTGCTGCCTTTGTTATGGAATCTTCGAAGTAAGGATCCCAGTCGATCTTACAGTATGAGATATATGTTTCGGGGCAGGCCTTGTCCGTAGGTCCGTTGTATGAGCTGTTGGGAACGCCTGCGTTCTCACAAGCCGTAGGAGCACCCATTGAGTCGGCATGCTGTGAAATAAGGACACATCCGTCAGAGATGAGCTTTGTTGCGCCTTCCTTCTCGGCTGTCTCATCATACCATGATCCGGTAAAGGTTACTTCCATTGTAGCCGAAGGGCAAACGGAACGCGCACCGAGGAAGTATGATGTGTAACCGGAAATAACCTCTGCATACGTGAAGGCTCCGACATAACCGATCTTGGCCTGATCTGCAGTGATCTTGCCGGACTCGATCATCTCGTTGAGCTTCATACCTGCAGCGATACCCGAAAGGTAACGGCCTTCATATATTGAAGCAAATGCATTGTGGAAGTTGGCCAGGTTCTCTGTATGAGCCTTGGTTCCCGTTGCATGGCAGAACTGGATATCGGGATATTCCTTGGCAGCTTCGATCATGTAATCCTCATGTCCGAACGAATCCGCAAATATGTATCCGCATCCCTGATCGGCAAGCTCACATGCCGCATCATAGCATTCCTGTCCCTCGGGGATATTTGTCTTGAAAACAGCCTCAACACCCAGCTTCTCGCAGGCTTCCTTGGCTCCCGTTATGAAGTTGAGGTCGTACGTTGAGTTCTCATCATGAAGGCAGATAAAGCCTGCTTTGATGTCAAGTTTATCGCCCGATGAAGCGGTCCCATCCACAGGTGCGCTTGCCGGAGCCGCCGCAGCACATGCGCACAGAGAAACAGTCATTGCTGTTGCCAGAAGCAACGAAAAAAACTTATTCATAGCTATCCTCCCGAATTGATTATTGATTGTGCAGTCACAAGATATGACTAATGATTTTTACTCATATACAATATATTGTTATCTGTCTTTAGTCAATGGCAAATCTGCAATAGTGGATGTTATTTTATTTTTTGCTCCCAAAAGGCCCTTAAGGGATGTAGATCTTGTCGAATATCCCCGAAAGATATGCTATGGCCAGGCCGTAGTTGGTGATACTGACCCCGGCTTCCTTTGCCTCCTCTATCCTGGACATGATCAGTCTCCTTCCGGCCATGCAGCCTCCGCACTGTATGATCAGGTCATAGTCGGACAGATCCTTTTGGAAAGCGTCGCCGGCACATATGTCAAATTCTATGTCCCCGCCCCGTCTCTTCCTTATAAGTGCAGGGATCTTGACCCTTCCTATATCCTCGTCGGCCGGGGCATGGGTACAGCTTTCCGCGATGAGGACCCGGCTTCCGTCATGAAGGCGGTCTATGGCTGCGGCACCCTCTGCATATACCTTAAGATCGCCCTTAAGTCCTGCCATGAGTATTGAAAAAGAAGTGATAAGGCTTTCCGGGGGCTTCTTTTCATAGACCTTCGGGAAGACCTGCGAATCGGTTATTATGAGCTTGGGAGGCGCCTTTAACATGGCAAGTGCCTCATCCATCTTTTCCGGCGTTATGCCTATAGTCACCGCATCCCTGTCAAGGAGCTCCCTTATGGTCATGACCTGTGGCAGTATGAGCCTGCCCTTCGGGGCCAGCTTATCCTGTGGCATGACAAGGAGTATGCAGTCTCCGGCGCTTACGCAGTCCTTGAGAAGGCTGTCTTTCCTGCCGCCCTCCCCGCATTTTATGATGGCTTCTATTAGGTCATCCCTTCCGATACCGCTCCTGGCATCAACTGTGACAAAGCCTGTACCGGCCATGTCACCAAGAGCTTTCTCCGTCTCTTTTTCGACCTCCTTGTCATCGCTTTTGTTCAGGACAAAGAGGACCCTTACGTTATGGGCCCGGAGCCATTCGTATCTTTCTTTTTCATCCGCCACATCCGAAGCATCCTTCACTACTATAAGGCCTATGTCACAGGCCTTCATGACGCTTTGCATGCGCTCCTGTCTCTTTTCGGAAAGGTCCGACGGATCGAAGGTCCCCGGTGTGTCTATGAAAAGGCAGGGGCCGAGTGCTCCCAGCTCCATGCTCTTTTTTACCGGGTCCGTCGTGGTCCCGGCAAGTGGCGAGACTATGGCCGTATCCGACCCGGTGATCATGTTGAGGACCGATGATTTTCCCGAGTTGGTCTTTCCGAATATTCCTATCTGTGTCCGCAGTCCCGCGGGCGTCTGATCAAGACCTGCCATATCAGAACCTGAAATCCCTTCCGCCTTCTTCTATATCCTTTATGTACCGCTCCGTGATGCTTCTTACCTTTTCATCGGGAATGTTTAAAAGTTCCTTATCTATCATTTCCATACCCAGCCTGAAGGTCTCGGGCGATGCGTAATCCTCAAGGTATTCCTTGAGGGTCATCAGGGCATTGGGATGGCAGCAGTTCTGTATGCGGCCGGTCTTGCACAGGCTCATGAAGCGGTCTCCCGTCCGGCCCTGGCGGTAACATGCCGTGCAGAACGAGGGGATGTGGCCGGATTCCATAAGCCACCTTACTACCTCATCAAGTGTCCTCTGGTCGGATACGTCGAACTGCTCCGTATCATGAGGCCTCTCTTCCTCCGTATAGCCTCCGACCGACGTACGTGATGCCCCGCTTATCTGGGATATGCCGGCGGCAAGCGCCTTTGCGCGCACATCCTGTCCCTCCCTGGTTGATATGATCATGCCCGTATAGGGTACCGCTATCCTTGCACAGGCAATTATCCTCTCAAATATCTCATCAGAAATGGAATTGTTGAACTCATCGGGATCAATGCCGTCCGCCGGCTTTACCCTGGGGAAGCTGATGGTATGGGGGCCTACCCCGAATACCGCCTCCAGATGCTCTGCATGCATCAGAAGGGCTGCAAATTCGTATCTGTATCTGTCAAGGCCGAACAGGACACCAAGACCCACATCATCGATACCGGCCCTCATTGCCCGGTCCATGGCTTCCGTATGATACCGGTAGTCGGATTTGGGGCCCGTGGGATGTAGATACTCATAACCCTCACGGTGATAGGTCTCCTGGAAAAGTATGTAGGTGCCGATACCCGCGTCCTTCAGCATCCTGTACTCTTCCTCGCTCGTTGCGGCAATGTTGACGTTGACCCTTCTAATGGCTCCGTTCTTATGATGTACCGAGTAGATCGTTTCTATGCTTTCGAGTATATATTCGATAGGATTGTTTACAGGATCCTCCCCGGCTTCTATGGCCAGTCTCTTGTGGCCCATATCCTGAAGAGCGGTAACCTCTGCCCTTATCTCATCCATTGTCAGCTTTCTTCTCGGTATATCCCGGTTTATAGCATGGTAGGGACAGTATCTGCACCCGTTTATACAGTAGTTGGACAGATAGAGCGGGGCAAAAAGAACGATCCTGTTCCCGTAAAAAGCCTCCTTGATCTTTGCTGCCAGGGCAAATATCCTCTCGGATACACCCGGCACCTCGCTCGCTAAAAGGACTGATGCCTCCCTGTGGCTTAAGCCGCTGCAGTCAAGCGTGCCGTCATGCCATACAGGCTCTGCTTTTTTCAGTATCTCATCCACAAGCCGGCTGTCATTTTTATGTGCATCGGCGTATTCAAGTGTCGCCAGTATCTCCTCGTGATTTATGAACTCATCCGCATTATCCGAGCGCATATCATATGCTGCCATAAAGCCTCCTTTTGGGGATCCCGCGTCCCCTGTATCTGTATTTCGGACCATACCCGTCCCGATTTCAACAGAATGATTATAGCACAGACCGATTTTTCATTGTTCGTCATAGAGTACAATTTTTATGCGTGAAAATTGTTGACTTTTCACAATCGCATGATATCATATGCATGCAGGCCTGTACGTATATGTTGTGTACGAAACGTTTCGAAATCGTTTTCGCTCACCAGTATTTGGGGCTTTGCCCGTGTCAGCATTATCCGGAAAGCTGACATGCCGCATCGGCACCCGGACGAAGCCGGCTTCTGCCGGGCCGATGTTCAAATGAGGAGATTATGATAATGAAAGGCAGGGAGAAAAGATGAGAGATTTCTATATCAGCCAGCGCGGAAAGGAAACCAGGTTCTTTAATTCGTTTGATGAGATGATGGAATACTTTGACAACATGGATGAGTGCGACAAGCATTTCTGCACGGTCCACGATGACAGCACGGGAAGATACGCTCCCGGCTATGATATCGTCTGGGCCCACGGAAACATCCAGTACGCCTTTAAGCACATCGCTTAAGGCCCGATCGGGGGACGTTTCTGTCAATCGGGGGATGGTTATGTGATAGATGATGAGATCGATCACAGATCCATCCCCTGATCGACTCATTGACAGGTTTGAAATTAGGATATATATTAACAAGGTGCGTCGCCCTATGTCATGATCGCAAAGCGAGCATGACGCGGCGACATCGACGAAGTCGATGTTGTGGGGGCTCCGCGTGTAGACAGGGTCCCACCACTTCGTGGTTCCCCCTATCTACATACTTCAGGGCAGGGTGTAATTCCCGACCGGCGGTAACAGTCCGCGAACCGCACAAAGTGCGGCCGATCCGGTGTGATTCCGGAACCGACGGTAGAGTCCGGATGAGAGAAGGAGAAAAAAATGAAAAAGAATCAGATCACCCCTCAGTACATTGCGGTGACAGCCATGTTCGCCGCGCTCGCATTCATTTCTGTAGCTGTCTCGGAGGTTATCCCCAAGGTACAAGGATTTTTAAGCTACGAGCCCAAAGATGCCATCATTGTCATAGCCGGATTTCTGTTCGGCCCTCTTTCAGGTGTCATCATCTCGCTACTCGTATCCTTTATCGAGATGATCACCATCAGTTCAACAGGTCCCATAGGCTTCCTTATGAACGTGATCGCCTCGTGTTCCTTTCTGCTGCCGCCGGCCATCCTGTATTCAAAGTCGCGGACCAAGAAAAGTGCCGTCTTGGGGCTTGTCTTCGGTGTCATATGCATGACCGTCAGCATGCTTTTGTGGAACTATTCCATCACCCCCCTTTACATGGGTGTTGAACGTAAGGTGGTAGCCGGCATGCTGCTTTCAGTCTTTCTGCCCTTTAACCTTGTAAAGGGCGGCATCAATGCCTGCATCACCCTCATTCTTTACAAACCTGTGGTCACGGTGCTGCGAAACGCCCACCTGGTAAAGACCTCCGAGGAAAATGAGGGCAAGCCAAAGTACTCGGCCGGTTTCTTTGCCATAGCTGCTGCCGTACTCGTAACATTTGTGATCTCTTACCTGGCACTTACGGGAGTCATATGATGGCCCTTCCTTTTACGATAACAGGAAAAGTGATCCACGGTGCTTCCCTCGGGAACACCTACAACTCACCAACAGCAAATATCATCCCGGAAGAGGATGTATCAACTCTTGCCCATGGAGTCTATTTTTCAAGGATCCGGATCGGTGATAGGACCTATCCGGCCATAACAAATCTCGGCATCCGCCCCACCGTCTCAAGTGACGGTGAGGTGAACGCCGAGACTTATATCTACGGCATGTCCCGTAACATCTATGATATGGATGTTTCCATAGTTCTTCTTGAATTCTCAAGGCCCGAAAAGAAGTTCTCATCCCAGAACGAGCTCTTTGCCACCGTAAAGGAAGATATCAGGGCCGGTGCAGACTTTCACGGTATCTCCTGATCATTCCGCAAAGATCACACCTCCGTCCCTTACAAGGACTTCCCTGAAACTCTCATAATGATCCCCTGTATAATAATATCTTCCGTCATTTGATATGATAAGGCGTTTGGGTCCCCTCTTACCCCCGTCCGTATCTATATCGCATTCAATGTATTTTATGCCCTTGCCGGTAGGGAGACGTTTTTCAAAGTTTCCGAAATAGTCCCCTCCTATCGAAGCGCCCTTTCTGAAGGGATCGAGCCTTCCGCCTTCCCAGCCCAGATCCTTGGCCTCCTTCTTGGTGATGAAATTGGAAGGAAGCTTTCCGAACTTGTCATAATAAAGGACGACACTTTCAAGATCATGGTACTGCCCGTCCTCGGTTATGCTCTCCTTCTTTTCCTCCGGGCTTATACCTTCATCTTCTGTCTTTGCTGCCTCTTCCTTATCCTTCTTATCTTTCTTATCCTTCTTATCCTTTTGAGTATCTTTCTTATCCTTTACAGCATCCGTCTTATCCTTGGGAAGGGGTTTCTTATCCTTGCGCTCTTCCTCCGGTGTCCTGGTCAGGGAAAGAGTTACACCTTCGTCCTTTTTTTCATCCTGGGAAAGAGCCGCACCCTGGCTTCCTGTCTCCTCATCATCCTCTATCAGCTGCAGTGTGCTCTCCGGCGCGGCCGTATCGGCCGTGCCCATGTTTACCGGTATGCATCCCGAAAGGGAGGCGGCCAGCACGAATATGAGCAATGCTCTTATGATACGTAGATTATTTTTTAAAAATTCCATCATGTCCCCCTTTCCGGGATCCCTATCCCCTTAAGATGGCTTTCTTATTTTTCAGCCTGTCCGGCAAGTATCTCCATGGCCTCGGCATATCCTTTTATGCCATGGCCCGTTATGGTCGAGCACACATAAGACCTGATATAGCTTACCTGTCTGAAATCCTCTCTCTTTGATACCTCGGATATATGGACCTCCACAGCCGGTATGCTGACGGTCTTCAAGGCATCGAGTATGGCCACGGAAGTGTGGGTATATGCCCCGGGATTGATCACTATCCCGTCTGTTACCCCGTAAGCCTTTTGAATTACGTCAACCAGATCTCCCTCATGGTTGCTCTGGTAAAAGTCAACCTCCACCCCCAGCACTTCCGCCTTGTCCCGGCAGAGCTTTATTATGTCGGCATAGGTCTCCTTCCCGTATATATCGGGTTCCCTTATACCGAGCATGTTGAGGTTTGGTCCGTTTATGACAAGAAGCTTCATTTTATCCTCCATGAGCCCCATCCTGCCGCCTTTCCGGCAGGCTTCAAATTTATGTAAACCATTCATGATCCTGTCAAGGGTTACATCACTGTCCTTATCGACCTCAACCTTCAGGTCGCAGCTTTTAAGATAAATGGGAAGACGCTTGTAATAGAGAGCCTTCAGGTTTTCCGCTCCCTGCGACAGAGGCCTCCCTCCTGTGGCAAGATCATCGTAAAATCTGTGAAGGTATACTATCCTCCCGTTCAAGGACAGCATCTCGATGTTTTCGGGGTCAAGTATGACGCCACCCCCCGTGGCTATGATCTTTCCGCCCTCTTTTGAAGCGGATATTACCGCCTTCTTCTCCAGCTGCCTGAAGGAGGGCTCATCATATTTTTCCAGATACTCTTTCGGGCTTATGCCGTTCTCGGCGGTAAAGATCTCATCCGTATCCAGAAAGCCGGCTTTGCACCTCTTTGAAAGGAGCTTTGCGGCCGTTGATTTTCCGCTGCCCGGCATACCGGTAAATACTGTGTTGCTCTTGCTTTTTTCTATCTCATCTATTACATCTTCGATAAGATCCCTCTCGGCATCGGTAAGATCGTCTACCGGATCGTCCGACAGCTTTTCTCCCGTGAAGAGCTTTGATGCGAAAAATCCCTGTGCCACCAGCATGGGCAGGCCACCCGTAGCCTTAATGGACCTTTGTAAAGCCCTGTATACCAGCCTGGTCCGTAAAGGATTATATACAACATCGATGACCGCGGATAGGTTTGCATAACTATCACTTATGTCTATCGGCAGTCCTTCTATGGCAGGATACATGCCTACCGGAGTGGTATTTACTAATATATCACAGTCTTTAAAGTCTTCATCATATGAAACATATCTTACGGGGCAGGAAATATCAAGTCCCATATCCGAAGGATGTCTCGATACGACCGTGATACCTGCCGCGCCCAGCCGGGATGCCGTATAGGCCGCAGTCCTCATGGTCCCGCCGCTGCCGAGGATACATACCCTCGCTCCTGCAAAGTCCGCTCCGGCCCGCCTTGCCATGTATTCAAAGCCGTAAGTGTCCGTATTGTAGCCGCACAGCCTTCCGTCCTGCCATACCAGCGTGTTGACGCATCCTATGGCCTTTGCCCTGTCATCGGGGCTGCAGTAGGAAAGAGCCGTTTCCTTGTAAGGTATGGTTACATTTACAGCCCTGAAGGCAGCCTCGCGGAAAAAGCCATCAATGTCCCCTCTCGAAACTTCCATAAGGTCATATTCATAGCCGCCGAACCTTTTATGCAGAAGCGGAGAAAAACTGTGACCCAGCTTTTCCCCCACAAGACCGTATTTTTCTTTTATCTCCTTATCCATCATGCAAAGCCTTCCGTCTCATCCCGGCTGCCTTCCGCATCGCCGGCCACCACATCCGTCAGCACCAGTGCGGTCATGGCTTCAACACAGGGGACTACTCTCGGCACAATACAGGAATCATGCCTTCCTTCTATGGTAAGCTCGCACTCCTTCATGGTCTCAAGATCGACAGACCTCTGTTTTTTGTAGATCGAGGGTGTAGGCTTTACGGCGACCGAGAACATGACCGGCATTCCGTTGGTGATGCCTCCCTGTATCCCGCCCGAATTGTTGGTGATACAGGACACCTTTCCGTCTCTTATGCAGAAGCCGTCATTACTGCTCGAGCCCCTGTCCCGGCATACATTAAAGCCCTCGCCGAACTCTATCCCCTTGATCGCCGGTATCCCGAAAATACCGTAAGAGATGGCGCTCTCAAGGCTGTCATATATGGGATCGCCAAGGCCTGCACCAAGTCCCGTGACCTTGCATTCTATCTTTCCGCCTACAGAATCGCCCTCTCTGCTTACGCTTTCCATAAGGGCGGTCATCTCATCCCCCGCCTTTTTCGACAGTACGGGCAGGACATGATCCGCATATGCTTCCATGTCAGACTTTACCGGATCGAACTTTTCATCTTCTACATCCCCGACGGACAGTATATGGGCCCTTATATCTATCCCGCGCTTCTTTAGTATCTGCATGCACACGGCCCCGGCGAAGCACATGGGAAGGGTCATCCTTCCGGAGAAAAAACCTCCCCCTGCCATGTCAAGCCGGCCCTTGTATTTGACATAGGCCACATAATCCGCATGGGAGGGCCGGGGTATGGTCCTCATCTTTTTGTAATCGGAACTTTTGGCATTGCTGTTTACAAAATAAGCCACAAGAGGCTCTCCCGTAAGGACTGCCGTCCCGCCTTCATCTCTTACCCCGGACTTTATGAAGGGTTCGTCCGCCTCTTTCCTTGCGGTCGTATATACCGCATTGCCTCCCTGCCTTCTTTTCAGGAAAGCCCTTATCTCATCCATATCTATGGTCTCGCCTTCAGGAAGTCCCGATACCGTGACTTCTATCCTGTCCGAATGCGATGCACCCGATACCTCTGTCCTTACCCATCTTCCAAGTGTGAATGACATCTTATCTCCTTAATCGCGAACCCTTTGCTCAGGCCCTGCAGTTTGACAGGCCAAGTATGGCTGCCACATCATAAAAGCCCGGATATGACTTGTCCACAGCCATGGCATCCTTCAGGATTACGCCCCCATCCTCGGCAAAGACCAGTGCCGATGCCGCCATGGCTATCCTGTGATCATTGAAACTGTCAATAACTATATCTTCCTTGACGGGATCCGCCATGCCCTTTCCGTGGACCACCATATCCTCGGACCCGTCTTGCGATATTATGTCAACCTTTACCGATACTGCCGACAGCATTGCACTTACGGCTTCAAGCCTGTCGCATTCCTTCATCCGAAGCCTTTCGACATTCCGGAATATACTCTTCCCCCTGCAGTAGGCTGCAAGAATGCAAAGAGCCGGGACCAGGTCCGGGATCTGGGAGCAGTCGGTATCGACCGGATCCTGCGGGCCTCCCATTATCCCATAGGCTTTGCTTTTTTTGTCATACGATATGTCTATACCCATTTGAGCAAGTATCCCGGTTACGGCCCTGTCGGGCTGTATGCTGTCGGGATCAAGCCCGGTTATATAAAACCTTCGCGAATATACCTTCGATGCAAAAGCTGCCATGGCCATGATATAAGCGGCATTTGACCAGTCTCCTTCAGCGGCCGTCACCCTCTTTTTTGCTATATCCGCACCTTTGTATCCGGCAAGGCCCGGGGTGGTGTATACGCCGTTTTCATACCCAATCGGAGCCCCGAACCGCTTCAGGACTTCAAGGGTCATGTCCGCATATGCCGCGGACTGGAGGCCGCCTTTTATCCTGAGTCTGCTCTCCCCCTCAAGAAGGGGCAGGGCAAAGAGAAGTCCCGATATGAACTGGGATGACACATTGCCGGCTATCTCATAGTCTCCCGCCGCCGGGATCCTGCTTATGGTGATGGGAAGCTTATCGGCCGAAACGTTGCAGCCTCCCTTTCGAAGAACATCGCACAACGGCCCCATGGGCCGGTCAGGCAGCCTGCCGCTGCCGCAAAGGGTAGCCGTATCCGCAAAGACCGGGGCAACGGGAAGTATGAATCTTGCCGTCGACCCGCTCTCTTTACAGTCTAATACAGCCTCCGGAAGGCGCTTTGTTCCAAGAGGTGCCCCTATATCTATCCTGATCCTGTCCCCGTCCTCTTCCCTTATATGAACGCTCCCGCCCAGGGCATTTATGACATTTGCCGTTGCCTTCATGTCGGAGGACAGTATGTTGGTGATGATGGAAGCCTCGCCGCCGTAAAGTGAGGCAGCGATCATCAGCCTGTGGACATATGATTTTGATGAAATGGCTCTTACCGTATCAGATGACGGTGCGTCTTTTGTAAGCTTTAAGTTCATTTTCAGGCCCGGCCCTTTTTGACTTCCTCTTCCTTCTTTGTGTCCGTCTCTTTCCTTATCCGGCCGTCCCGAAGGAGGCTGACAAGGGCTTCTCTGTCGCCGCTCTCTATGGCATCATAATACTCCGTCAGATGATCCCTGATCTGACCGATCTCGTCAAGAAGGCTGTCCCGGTTTGCCAGGAAAAGATCGGCCCACATATTTTCATCAAGCTTTGCCACCCTGGTCAGATCCTTAAAGGATCCCGCGGAAAAACCGTACCTCTCATCAAGCGTCGAACTCTTGATGTATGACGAGGATACGACATGGGCGAGCTGGGACGTATATGCAATGACCCTGTCATGCTCACTTGCCGTGGTGATGACTACCCGCGAAAAACCAAGCCCGGGGAAAAAGTCACAGGCCTCATCAAGAGCCCCCTTATCCGTATATTCATCTTGACACAGGATCATGGATGCACCGTCAAAGAGGTCGCCTGCTGCATTTTTATAGCCTGCGACCTCCTTACCCGCCATGGGATGTCCTCCTATAAAGCGAAGTCCCATTTGGGCAAGTTTTCCGGAAAGGGGCCGGCAGATAACCTGCTTGACCCCTGTACAGTCGATCACCATACAGCCTTTGGGGAGTTTTGGCCCCAGCTCCATAATTATGTCAACCACATCCCCGGGATACAGCGCCACCAGGACCAGGTCAATCTCCTCCATATGATCTTCAAGCCTGCCCGCAAGAGTCCCATCGGATATGGCGGCATCCACAACGCTTTGATCCCGGTCGCTTCCGAATACCCTGTATCCTGCTCTTGCCGAGGCTTTGGCCATGGATCCGCCGATCAGGCCCAGGCCCACTATCCCGATATTTTTCATAGATCCTTTACTGCCTCCCTGATCTTATCCATGCCCTTTGACAGTTCGGCAAAAGCTTCCGGTGTAATGGACTGCTGTCCGTCGCACCAGGCGTTCTCCGGATCGTTATGGACCTCAACTATGATCCCGTCGGCCCCCGCAGCCGTAGCTCCGTAGGTCACTGACCTGACGTATTTGGAGAAGCCCGTCGAATGGGAAGGATCTATTATTATGGGCAGGTGGGTCTTTTCCTTGAGGACGGGTATTATTGAGATATCCAGAGTGTTTCTCGTTGCCGTCTCAAAAGTCCTGATACCCCGCTCACATAGTATCACCTTCTCGTTGCCGCCGGCCATTATATATTCCGCGCTCATAAGGAGCTCCGCTACCGTATTGGCCAGTCCCCTCTTTAAGAGTATGGGCTTGTCTATGGTCCCCAGTTCCTTAAGGAGCCTGAAGTTCTGCATATTCCTGGCACCAACCTGGATAACGTCCACATTCTCAAACATATCAAGGTCGGTAAGCTCCATGATCTCTGTCACTATGGGAAGTCCCGTTGCCTTCTTGGCTTCGAGCAGGAAATCTATGCCCATCTTGCCAAGGCCCTGAAAGGCATAAGGGGATGTACGGGGTTTAAAAGCGCCTCCCCGCAGCATGTTGGCGCCCGCTGCCTTGACGCTTTGTGCTATGCCTGTTATCTGGTCTATCGTCTCTACCGAGCAGGGGCCCGCTATCTTTACAAAATTGCCTCCGCCTATCTTAACGTCCCCGACCTCTATCACGGAATCAAGAGGGTGGAACTTCCTGTTCGCTGCCTTGTAGGGTTCCTGTATCCTTGTTACGCTCTCGACTATATCAAGAGCGTTCACGGCATCGATATCGACCTTTGAAGTATCTCCGACAAGGCCGAGTATCGTCGATTTTTCACCCTTAGAGTAATGGATGTCAAGACCTAAGTCGTCCTTTATCCATGACTGGAGCTTTTGATATTTCTGCTCATCCGCATTCGGTTTTAATACAATGATCATGATATATCCCTTTCTTGGGCCGCATCCGGCCGCTTTCCTTTATCACTTTCGCGCTTTAACGCTTTTAACCACTAAAGTATAGTCTCCACTTCTCCTCTTGTCAAGGCCGACCCGCAAGCGATTCGTGAAAAGCCAGTATGTGCATGGCCTGTGGAAATTCTCCCTCGTCTATGAGGGACCGTATCTCCTCTTTTGTATATTTTTCAACATTTAAAAACTCCGTCTCATCAAGGGACTGGCCGCTTTTTCTGACGCAGTTTCTGGCCTCATATATATAGGCGTAATTATCGGCGATCGTGGCATTTGACGGGACCACGAGAAGCTTTCTCCATTCATCGGACTCATAACCGGTCTCCTCCGAAAGCTCCCTCTTTGCTGCTTCAAGCGTATCCTCTACCGGGGCAGTCCCGTACTGCCTGCCGCCGCTGCGCTCGATACCGCCGGCAACGAATTCCGTGGTCACCCTGCCTATCCCCTGCCTAAACTGCCTGACACAGATGTACCTGCCGTCCGTATCGGTAGCGACCACTACGGCATAGTCCCTCCGGCTGTATGTATAGAAGGGTCCGTAGATGCTCCCGTCCGGAAACCGGTATTCGCACTTCCTGAAGTTGATCCATTCATCTTCAACTATATTTTCGCAGCTGACAAGTTCCCACGCCAGATCTGCGTCATTTTTTCCATCCCTGCTCATTTCCTGCTCATCTTCCTTTCCAAAGGTCTCTTCCTGATCTGCATCATTTTTCCATCCATGCGCATCTCCTGCAATCTTCCTTTCCAAAGGCATACCCTATCCTATGTTCCTGACGTATCCTATGGATATGTGATCCGTAATTATGGCCCCATAATCCGTACCTTCCTCGTTTTCCGGCACATGAGCCCCTTCGACCATGAGCTCCATGCCCCCGTCGGCAAACTCTTTCAGCACATTGTAGTGATCCTTGAAATATGCAAGACGGGACACCTTTGTCCCTCTCTTTATACCCCGAAAGTCCGAAAGAGCGCATCCCGGAAAATTCACATTTATGATCCTGCCCGGCACATAGGGCTCTTTTATGACCTCTTCCATTATCTCCTTAAGGTATCTGTCGGTGACCTCATGACACTCTGATGCATCTTCCGAAAAAGCGATAGCTTTATAGCCCTGAAACTCCGCTTCAAAGGCGGCTCCAACCGTGGCCGAGTACTGTATGTCCGAAGCCATGTTGTATCCGTAGTTGATGCCGGACAGGACTATGTCGCACTTGCCTTCCATTATGTTCAGGCTCCCGACTCTGACACAGTCTGCCGGCGTCCCTTTTACAGAGTATGCCCTGACACCTTCTACCGGAAGCTCGTGGGGGTGTATCTCGACCGGCTTGTGAAGGGTTATAGAGTGGGACTGGGCACTGCACTGCTTTTCAGGTGCCACCACGAAGACCTGCCCGTATCCTGCAGCAGCCGCTGCAAGCCTTATTATACCGTCCGACGTGATCCCGTCGTCATTGGTTATGAGTATCCTCATCATCTTATCTCCTGTAATCTGTTGATATCACCTGTACCCTGTCTCAAGCTCTCCCCCCTCAAGGACTGTCATGACCGGCCCCTTGCGGGTAAGAAAGACCTCTGCCCCGGACCTTTTAAGGATATCGACCACATCATCATCCTCTCTTTCTTCCAAAGAGGATGTGATGACCGCAGTCTTCGGCTGCACCCTGTCGATAAGATCCTGCATGGTCTCCTTGCTCCTTCCGTGATGGGGGACCTTCAGATAGTCATACGGACCGTTTTGGTCTTCAAGGTACTCTTCTATCCTCTCATCCTCGGCATCTCCCATGAAAAGGAGCTTCTTTCCCCCATATGTGACCGACACTATAAGGGAGGAATTGTTGCTCTCGTCATCATCATATCCGCCCTTCGGGGCATCGACCTCGTACTTCGCCCCGTCAAGCTCAAAGGATATATCCTTATCTTCAGTAAGGGTCTTCGGCCTGATCCCGGCTTGGTCAAGAGCCTCCATGTACCTTGCGTATGTCTTGGAATCCTTGGGCTCATCCGACTGTAGGACCTCATCGATCTTAACCTTCTTAGTAACTGCGGGCACCCCTCCGATATGGTCCTTGTCAAAATGCGTGATTATCAGCTTGTCAAGCTTTGTTATACCGCGTTTTTCAAGATAGGCTCCTATATCATCCCCGTCATTCTTTTCCCCGCAGTCTATAAGGACATTGGCCCCGGGCGTGGAGATAAGGAAAGCATCTGCTGCTCCGGCCGAAAAAGCATATACCGAAAAGTCGTATGCCGGACCATCACCGGCCCGCTCCTCCCGGCAGCCGGCAAGGAGCACGGCCGCCGCCATGACCGCTGCCGTGGCCGGCACTATCTTTCTCATCCTGCAAAGAATCTCTTTCATCATGATCTCATATCTCATCCGGCCCGTCCGGGTCACCGTCCGCCTGCAGAAGACTGTTGGCAAGGGCCGCCGGGCATATGGCCTCAACATAGGTCCCCTCCGCCCTGTGCTCTTCTCTTAGGATCTCGGCTTCCTTATGGATCCGGTTCAGGACCCGGCCCTCGCTGTAGGGGATCAGGATACTTATCTTCCTGCTTCCCTCCCTGAAGATCTCAAAGAGCCTGTCCGTCAGGTCTTCGATACCGTATCCGGTCCTGGCCGAAATATAGACCGTATCACTGCCCGGTATGTTTTCGACAGTAAGGTCCCCGTCCCGTATATCGGCCTTGTTATAAACATAGATACGGGGAATATCCTTAACGTCAAGGGACTTCAAGGTGTCCTCCGTGACCTGCCTGTGCATCCTGTGGTGAGGATCCGACGAATCCATCACTATGAGGAGTACATCCGCATACTCCACCTCCGACAGGGTGGAACGAAAGGCTTTTATCAGATCGTGGGGAATGTTTTCTATGAAGCCGACCGTATCCGACAGGAGAAAGGATTTTCTTCCCGGAAGCGTAATCTTTCGTATCGATGTATCCAAAGTGGCGAAGAGCATGTCCTTTTCAAATACCTTCCTGTCCCCGGTCTTTTCCGGGCCGGGGCCGGACATCTCAAGCAGTCTGTTCATAAGGGACGACTTGCCTGCATTGGTGTATCCCACAAGAGCTACCCGGGCAAAGCCGTCACGCGACCTCCCCCTTCTTTGCACATCCCTTGTCTTTTCTATGCCCGCAAGTTCTTTCCGAAGTTCGGTTATACGACGGGATATCTGCCTTCTGTCCAGCTCTATCTGCTTCTCGCCTATACCCTTGTTGGCACGGCTTCCGCCGCCTCCGCTCTGGCGCCCCAGATGCTGCCACATCCCCGAAAGCCGCGGCAGAAGATACTGCAGATATGCCGTCTCGACCTGGAGCCTGGCCTCACGTGTTCTGGCCCTTCGCGAAAATATCTCCAGTATGAGATTGGTCCTGTCCCATACGGGGATACCTGTGATCTTTTGGAGATTCTTCATTTGAGCGGGAGACAGATTGGACAGACAGACCACATATCCGGCATCTGTTGCCCGTATGTGATATACCAGTTCTTCCGCCTTGCCCGAGCCCAGCCATGTGGCATTATCGGGATGGGGAAGGGACTGGGTCACAACGTCGGCGACCTCAAGGTCGCAGGCCTCGCACAGACTCTCAAGCTCTCTTATCATATGCTCGAACTCTTCATCTGTTTCGGTCGTATGAAGAGCCGCGATCACAACAGGGATCATTCGTCAACAGTCCTTATCTTCTCGGGGGGTATGTAATAAAACAGCATGTCTTCAAACTCGGTGGGATTTATGGGCTTGGTCAGGTAATCCTTATAACCCATGGAAATATACTCATCCCTTGCATCATCCGACGCATTTGCCGTAAGGCTGATGACGGGAGCAGCTTTTGAAAGATTGTCCTTGTTCCCCATCATCTCCGAAAGAGTCTTTGGCCCATCCATGCCCGGCATCATATGATCGAGCAGTATCACATCATACTCATGCCTGCAGACAAGGTCTATGGCTTCCTCTCCCGACTTTGCAGTATCGATCTGCATCCTTGTATCTTTAAGCAGTTTGGTGACCACGTTCAGATTGACGGTCGAATCATCAACGACCAGTATCCTTGCATCCTCTGCCGTAAACCTCACCCTTCTTTTCCGGCCCGGCTTCCTGTCAAAGCGGGCGTTAACGTCCCCGACCGGCTTGTCGTTTACTATGCCCTGGACGATCTCAAAGCCGAATTCGGACCCCTGTCCGTAAGTACTTGCAACTTCCAGTCTTGAACCCATAAGATCCAGAAGCTCCTTTGTGATCGCAAGGCCAAGTCCCGTGCCTTCTATGTACCGGTTACGTCTTTCATCGACACGTTCGTATTCGTCAAAGAGTTTTTCCATATCCCCGGGTTTTATCCCTATACCGGTATCAAGCACTGATACCCTTATCCTGACGGTCTTGTCGCCGTCACCTTTTCCTGCCCCGGTCATCTTCAGAGTCACGGATCCCTTTTCCGTATACTTGACAGCGTTTGTCAAAAGGTTGGTCACGACCTGCTTGATCCTCATCTCGTCACCGTTAAGTACGGACGGCAGATCCTTATCTACATCGATCTTTACTTCAAGCCCCTTTTCCCTTGCGCGGATCCTGACCATATTGTACATATCGTTAAGGACGGATGACAGCTCATAATCCACGGGGACCAGCTTCATCTTTCCGGCTTCTATCTTGGAAAAATCAAGTATATCGTTAACTATGCCCAGAAGATTGTTTCCGGCAGACTTTATGCTCTCGGCGTATTCGACCGTCTCATCCTCACAGCTCTCACGGATTATCATCTCGTCCAGACCCAGTATGGCATTAATTGGTGTCCTGATCTCGTGGGACATATGGGACAGAAAGGCCGACTTTGCGTTGTTGGCATCCCTGGCTTCTGCAGCCATATCGAGAAGCTCTGTCGTGATACGGCTTAAGAAGACCGACATCCTGTCCGAAAGCGACAGAGTACGTCCGTGTCTTAAGCTTTCAACAGTCAGATGTTCATGTACGGGGGCCTCCCCTTCGGCATCCCCCTCTCTTAACCCTATGGCAAGATGGGCACTGTTAAGGACACCGCCCCTGCCCTTATGGTAATAGAGTTCACAGCCCCCGTGCATGAGGGCGCTGCCTTCGGCAACGGACCTGAACCCATCCCATTCGAGATGGGCGTCTTCCTTGAGGAAATTGATCCTGTTTCCGCAGGGAATGAGGAAGAGGGCCTCGGGCCGGAACTCTTCCATTTTTTCAAGGGATACGCGGCTTGAGGCCAGTACCTCCTCATGGGAGGCGAAAGTAAACCTCACTTCTTCACCCTCCCTTATCGTCATCATGAAGTACAGCTCTCCGTCCTTTCCGTAGTCGATCGGTATCAGGCATATGTTTATACCGTCACGCTCTACTACGAGAGGAAATTCGCAGACATTACTGACCAGGAAGTTATCGGGGTATACCCCCAGATATTCCCTGTATATATCTACCGCAGGACGCCCGTTTATCTTTTCTATGACCGTCTCTCCCTTGACAGGTTTTTTTCCCAGTTCGAGAGGAAGGGCACGTCCTATGGGATTCCAGCCCAGGGCATATTCCGACAGGACATTGAGCTTTTCTCCGGAAAATACAACAGCCACAAAGCCGTCATATACTATATCCTCCCCGATTATCAGCTCTTCTGCTGTCTGGCTGATGTCTATATGTTCCACATCGACAGCGATCTCACCCTCTTCCACTGAGAGCTTCTGGCCCAGATTGCGGAGGTTGTAGGTACCGAAGAGGACCGCATCCTCATGTCCTTCCATGGAAGCTTCCATAAAGTGGGTCGTATTAAGAGCCATGTTGCTTCCGAACAGTTCCACTGCCTTCACATCATCGATACGATCCAGCCGGTCCTTAAGGATGGCTGCCGCTTCATCTTCCCCGCCCGGAAGACAGGGTATCGATACCACGTCAATATCGGCCTCATCGGTAAGTATCAGATTTAGCAGGATACCTTCTCCCTCGGGCATGAGCTCGGCTACCAGGGTAAGGGATACGCCCGCCGTAAGGATCCCGGGGCCATCCGCTGCCTTCAGCATCTGAAGCAGCCTGTCCACGTCCTCACCCGTAAGCCCTTTCTCGTAGATGGTCACGACAGCGCTCTTATGAGGTGTCTCGCTTACAAGCTTCTTTATCTCTTTTACGGCATCAGCTGCCGCTTCCATGTTCCTGCAAAGATATTTTTTCTGTATCATGTAACTTTCCCCGACGTCAGTCATAAAGTTAGGATTTTCGACTATATAATATTATCATTTCCCGCTTATACTTTCAAACTCTTTAACCCTGTGGAAAAAAGCCCCAAAGGTAAGTATAATATGATGAAAGGGTCCGATCATGCTTGCATGGATCGCTTTATGGATTTGGGAATTACAAAAAACAGGAGAAATGCTTCCACTATATGTTTTATTCCAGTTTCGGAGCCCTCGCGCTCGTTCTTCATCTTATAATTAACTACGATATCCTCATAAAGAGAAAGAAGGATACTTTATCGCCTTCGGCCGTGCTCTACAGACAGTATCTTTTGAGTATCACGGTTTATTACATCTCCGACCTTATGTGGGGGCTTTTGAACGACACCCGTATAACCCCGCTTGTCTATGCGGATACCTTTATATATTTCCTCGCCATGGCCGCATCCGTCCTTCTGTGGACCAGATACCTGATAGCCTATATAGACAGGAAGGGGACAAAGAGCCTCATGCTCCTCTATGCGGTCCGCTGTGTCTATGCCTTTATACTCATCAGTCTGGCGGTAAACTTCTTTAAACCGGTCATATTCTCATTTCCGGGCGGAGTATACACACCGGGCCTTGCAAGATATATCATCTTCGGTCTCCAGTTCCTCCTCTTTATTATACTGTCCCTGTACTCTTTCTTTAATGCAGCAAGATCAGCAGGGAACGACCGCATCCATTACCTGACATCGGGTGCCTCCGGTGCCGTGCTCGCGATCTTTACCATTATACAGATCCTCTTTCCTTTTCTTCCTTTCTACGCCATCGGGTCCATCATAGCCACATGCCTGATCCACGTATTTGTCGAAGAGGACGAAAAGATCGAGCGGGACAGGGAGCTTCAGGACATCCTGCGAAAGGCCGAAAGTGAACACCTTGAGAACGAAAAGACCCGGCGTGAAAAAGAGATCTACAATAATATTGCGGAAAGTCTTGCCGAAAACTACGAAGCCATCTATTACATAGATATAGAGACGGGACGATATCAGGAGTTTTCAGCCAGTTCCCTTTACGAATCCATGCAGATTCCCAAATACTATGAAGATTTCTACAAAGAGACACGGGAAAATGCCCGCAGGTATGCTCATCCGGATGATGCCGACTTTGCCGAGAGCCTCTACTACAAGGATACCATGCTGAAAAACCTTAAGGGCCGCCGGTCCTATTCATACAAGTACAGGCTCATTGTAGAAGACCAGCCCCGGTATTTCTCCTTTGTAGTCATGCTGACAAAGGATAACAGACATTTTGTCCTTTGTGAAAAGGACATCAATGACGAGATAACCGCCGAGAACATGCTCAAAGAAGACAGGAAAAAGCATGCCACATTCAGCCAGATAGCCGAAAGCCTGGCGGAAAACTATGACATTATCTACTATGTTGACACAAAAGACGGCAGTTACATCGGTTACAGTTCACGAAATATCTACGGACAGCTTGTGGTCGACAGGTCAGGGGACGATTTCTTCGAGGATGCCGGACATAACAGTCTCAAGATGATCCATCCCCAGGACAGAGACCGGCTGATCGAGGTCCTTAACAGGGATTACCTCCTGTCGGTCCTTGAAGACAGGAAGCAGTTCACCTTTGAATACCGCCTGATCATCGACGACAGCTCAAAACATACCCGCATGTCTGTAAGGCGCACCGGCGATCATGAGCATTTCATCATCGGTGTCGAGAATATCGATGACGAGGTAAGAAAAGAAAAAGAGCATCTGAAGGCCCTCAATACTGAAAAAGAGCTGGCAAGACGCGATGAACTGACAGGGACCAGGAACAAGACCGCCTATTCCGAACTCGAGAGGAGCGTACAGCAGAACATGGACAATGGTATGGACTACCTGCCCTTTGCCATTGCCGTATGCGATATGAACGATCTCAAGAAGGTGAATGATACCGAAGGCCATAAGGCCGGTGATGACTATATCAGATCTGCCGCGAAGCTCCTGTGCGACATATTCGATCACAGTCCCGTTTTCCGCATAGGCGGTGACGAATTCGTCATATTCCTCCGGGGTGATGACTATAACTCAAGGGACCAGCTCATGTCACAGCTTAAGGAGACCGTCATGGCAAACCTCATTGACCGCAAGGGGCCTGTCATCGCAGCGGGGATGTCCGAATATATGCCCGCAACGGATACGACCGTAACAGCCGTGTTCGAGCGTGCCGACAATGCCATGTACAAGGACAAGCGCGAGCTCAAACGTCTGGGCTACCCCTGACGGGCGCTC
>JAILLI010000039.1 GCA_024693225.1 Lachnospiraceae bacterium | reverse complement strand
TGGGCCTCATTCCCGGCCTTTATTATCATCTTCAGGATGCGGCTGCGTTCTTTTTCGTCCTCTATGGCCGAAACCGTGTAGGTCCAGACTTCTTTCAGTTTTGCCAGGGCATTTTCGGTACTGAAATCGGACTTATAGGTTTCATACAGATCCCGGAGAAAATCATACAGCTCATCCACGGTCATCTTTCTGCCCGTGCGTATCTGCCTGAATATCCCGGGATAGGCTATAGCCCCTCTTCCTATCATGATACCTGTGATCCGGCCCTTGTACTTTTGCGCTATAAGATCGTGTTCCTCCACAGTGCGCACATTTCCGTTATATGATATGGCAGAGTTGCAGCTTTTAAGGGCATAATCGAACATGTCCATCCTCGGTTCCCCAAGGTATTTATCCTTCTTAAGCCTGGGATGGACTATCACCTCGGAAAAGGGATAGGCGTTTAATACTTCCATGGCCCCGGGGAAGTCCGACGTATCGTTGTATCCCACCCTTGTCTTGACCGAGATGCGAAGGCCCGGATGATCACGCAGCACGCCCTCTTTTGGGTTAAAGACCCCGTCAAGGAAACGCTTCATAAGATCTGGATCCCTGAGTATCCCGCTGCCTTTGAACTTTCCCGCAACAGTGTTGGACGGACATCCGAAGTTGATATTGATCTCTTCATATCCCAGATCGGCTATGTACTTTGCACCTTCATTAAAAAGATCCGCATCATTTGTAAGAAGCTGGGGAATCACATCAAGGCCGGCATTGTTTGAACGTATGAGTTCCCTGCCGGCCCTGGTCTTTTTTATCCTGTTATCAGGCGATATGAATGGAGTATAAAATTTATCGATATTTCCGAAATGTCTGCTGATCGTATTTCTGAAAACATATCCGGTAAGCTCCTCCATGGGAGCAAGGTAAAGTTTTATCATACGATCATTATCTTATTATCTGATGGTCTTGTAAAGGGGTCCGTATGCCTTGCAGGCTCTGTAATCCTGACCTTCCTTATCGGATCCGAACGCATTCCAGGCTGCGGGACGATAGATATCATCCGCAGGAACATTATGCATGCAGACGGGAATACGGAGCATGGATGCCATGGTGATAAGGTCGGCACCTATATGCCCGTAGCTTATGGCTCCGTGATTGGCACCCCAGTTGTTCATGACATCATATGCACTCTTGAAGGGAGAACCCGCAACCTTGTCACATCTGGGTGCAAACCATGTGCAGGGCCATGTGTAATCGGTCCTCTTCCAGAGAACATCCGACACCTCATCAGGGAGATTTACCGTCCAGCCTTCCACTATCTGAAGGACGGGACCTAAATTCTTAACAAGGTTCAGCCTGATCATGGTCGCAGGCATTTCCGCCCTTGTAAGAAATCTTGCCGAATAGCCGGCTCCACGGAAATATCCGTTATCTGCGGGACACCATTCAGTCGCATTCATCATGGTCTCGATATCACTGTCAGTAACATAATACCATTCCTTCATGACCGGCTTGCCGTTGGCATCCTTTACCTCTCCGCAGGCATCAAGACAGCAGGCGCCGGAATTGATCAGATGGATGAAACCGTCCGCATCTGCCGCATGGCCTTCTATATCATAGCCGGTAACGCGCTTTACCGCAGCCCCGCTCCAGTAGGTACGAACATCGGCGAACATCTGGGGACGGTTGGTCAGAAGCTTCATAAAGAGCATGGATGCGCCGTTTAAGGTATCATTCTCGGTGGCAAGTATGAAAGGCTCCCTTGCCCCGTTCCAGTCAAATGAGGTATTGAGTATGGCCTCGGGGAAGTCACAGTTGGGCCAGTGGTCCGTCCACTGTCGCTGGCCCTGGAAGCCGCCGCAGATCGCATTGTGTCCTACAGCCTCTTCGCCGCAGCCTTCGGGAAGGTTGGGATTTCCCTGATACAGGTCTTCGATGATCACAGCCATCTTTGCCGTGAACTCCCAGTCCTTCTCCTTCTGTTCATCGGTCTTCTTCACAAAATCCGGATTCTTGTCAAAGCCCTGCCTGCAGTACTTCCTGATCCAGGCAAGAGCCTTTTGATATTCATCTTCATTATATATATGCTCTTCCATACGGCGGAGTATCTCCACCTCATCAACGGATTCGACCCTCATTCCCAGATATTCCTCAAAGAAATCCTGATTGATTATGGAGCCGCCTATGCCCATACACTGGCTGCCTATCTGGAGATAGGATTTGTCTCTCATGGATGCTGCCGCAACGGCTGCCCTTGCAAACCGGAGCAGCTTGGTCTTGACATCCTCGGGAATGACCGTATCATCAGCATCCTGAACATCCCTGCCGTAAATACCGAAAGCGGGAAGACCCTTCTGGGCATAGGTTGCAAGAACGCTTGCAAGATATACGGCACCCGGACGCTCCGTGGCATTAAGGCCCCACACACCTTTTATGGTAAGGGGATTCATGTCCATGGTCTCCGAACCGTAACACCAGCAGGGTGTAACGGAAAGGGTAATGGCAACTCCTTCCTTCCTGAACTTGGCTTCACAGGCGGCCGATTCCGCCACACGCCCGATGGTCGTATCGGCTATGACGACCCTGACAGGTTCTCCGTTTGAATACTTAAGGTTCTCTTCAAAGAGCTTCTTGGCGGACCTTGCCATGTTCATGGTCTGCTCTTCCAGAGATTCACGTACTTTAAGGGGTCCCCTTCTTCCGTCGATTATGGGTCTGATACCTATAGCGGGATAGTCACCTATGTATCTGTTCTTTGCCATGTTTCATCCTCCTTGTCAGTATTTGAAAAAATAGTATTATAAATCTTCTCAATACTTGATTTTATCCCTGTTTTTTGGAGATTCAAAGTGTTATACTATAAAAAAATATAACAATATTCACTTATTTCCGTTTCCCACAGAAAGGTTTATCCGGTATGAAGTATACGGATTATATTGAACACAGAAAACAGGGAACCTTTAATTTCCCCATAGCCTACTACCATCAGACTCCCTTGAGCCCCCGGTATCAGATGCCCTATCACTGGCATACCCATTATGAGATCATGCGGATAATCTCCGGCTCTTTCCATCTGACCCTTGATAATGAGACCGTAACATATCATGCCGGAGACGTGATCTTTATCACACAGGGAGTCCTTCACGGAGGAGAACCCGACGACTGCATATATGAATGTATAGTCTTTGATCTTAATATGCTGATGAAGGATAATCATGCCTGCGCCAACACCATACAGAACATAATGAATGGCAAGATAATGATAAACAGGCATATTTCACAAAAATGTGATAAAATTCTTCCTATAGTAAAATCACTGTGTCATGTGCTCTCGGAAAAAAAGCCCGGATACGAGTTCATGACCCAGGGCTATCTCTATATACTGATCGGTACCATCATCGAGGAAAAGCTTTATGAGGAATCGGTTTGTGACACACTTACCAAAGAGCGTCTTAACTCGGTCAAGAACGTCCTGGATTTTATCTCGGATAACTATTCGGACAGTATAAGCCTCGGCCGCCTTGCCAGGATAGCCGGCATGAACCCCAAGTACTTCTGCCGGTATTTCAAGAGCATGACGGGAAGGACGCCCATAGACTATCTGAATTATTACAGGGTGGAATGTGCATGTGAGATGCTCTCCACCAAAAATATCTCCGTAAAGGAGACCGCCATATCATGCGGGTTTTCCGATGAGAGCTATTTTGTGAAGACCTTCAGAAAATACAGGAACACGACGCCCAAACAATTTACCAGGAAGGAATTCTGAAAATGAAACGCCTGAAAAGATCACTGATCCTTGTATCCCTTTTGATGACCGCCATGCTTGCCGGGTGTTCATCTGCGAAAAATAAGATCAACTGCCCTTTTACCGACCTGTCATGGGATTCATCCGCAGATGATATGATCGATGCGGAAGGAAAGGGATATGACACTTATGACAGTATCTACAAGGGTCTGACATACACATATCCCAAAGAATACCTGGGAAACACGGGTATGATAAAATATATGTATGACGATATGGGAAAGCTCTGCAATGTTTCCTGGTCCTATACCGGAGAGGATGAAGGATCCCTTATGGATGTATACAATGCCGTAGTTGAAGATATGCAGAAGCTTCACGGCGAAAGCAGAAACGATGACGGTGTCGGAAACTACTGTGAGATCTGGAC
>JAILLI010000036.1 GCA_024693225.1 Lachnospiraceae bacterium | reverse complement strand
TCTTAAGGTCATAATCATTCTTGGGAACACTTGACAGTATCTCATACCGCTTCTTATTGCCCTTGTCATCAGTGACTGTCAGATAATCACCCTTCATGGTTCCGTCGTCATCATCATTTTCATCATCCCCGTCATCGACATCATCATCATCATCATTATTCAGACCGCCCTGATCCTCGTCATTGTCATCCCTGCGCTTTTTTTCGGTCGAGCTCTTTGAGGTTGACGAATCATCTTCATCGTCTGCATCTACATCTTCATCTTCATCCTTTACAAGGTCCTTGTATTCGGTTTCATCCCCGTCTTCTGTCTTATCCTTCTTATCGTCCTTATCCTTGACGGATGGATCCCGGTAAGGGGTGAGCTCTCCTTCTTCCTCCCGGGGTGCTTTCGTGGGGCGCAGATCCGAAAGGCTGGCATCATCCCAGAACTCCAGCTCATCCGAAGTTATGTTATGGCTGTCTGCCAGTATGTCATCCTCATCTGTATTATCTGTATTATCTGTATTATCTATATTATCTTTATTATCTTTATTATCTTTTTTATTGCCTTTATCTTCCTTGTCATTTTCCAGCTCCTGCTCTTTTGCCGCAGCACTCTTACCGCCGGTTACCCTGTCGGAATTGACATAGAGTATGACAAGAAAGAGAAGTATCACCATTGATGCTGCTGCAACAGCCATTACCACTGTTTTCTGATAGGATTTGTTATCATCCGGATCCTGATAGAAATTCGATGCCATTATTATCCTTCCTTTTCCCTTTACCTAAGACGCTGCTTATGATAAAAATAAACGTATGAAAAGTATTCCGATGAACATAAAAGCCTTTATCATTCTGTTTTCTGCTGCCCTCCTGCTCATCTCCTGCGCGGGCACAACAGACCGGCCTCATTCAAAAAGCGGTCTCTATTTTGATACGATCATAAGTGTCGATATATATGATCCTGTATCGGATGCAGACAGGATACTTGACGAGTGTATGGATCTTTGCTCCCATTACCAGGCTCTCTTTGACAGGAAAGTCCCAACAAGCGATATAGCAAGGATCAGTTCGGGTAAGGCCGGGACAGTATCCGTAGATCCCGATACGGCATCCCTTCTTACCGAAGCCCTTAAATACTGCCGCCTGTCGGAGGGAAGATTTGATATCACCATAGCCCCCGTTTCCTCCTTGTGGGACTTTCATGAAGGCTCTGAAAAGATCCCGGATCCCGCAGCCCTGCGTGAGGCTCTTTCCCATATCGGCTATGAGAATATAGAGGTCGATACAAAAGCTTCAACTGTAACCGTCAAGACTGACGGGATATCACTCGATGTCGGTGGTGCAGCCAAGGGATACATCGCCGACCGTATAGCGGATCATCTTAAAGAATGCGGCGTTGGAGGGGCCATAATCAATATGGGCGGTGACATGATGCTGATCGGTCACAAGAGTGACAAAAAGCTCTTTAATATCGGCATCAATGACCCCGATAACCCCGGAGGCGTTGCCGCAAGACTTTATGTATCGGATAAGGCTGTAGCCACAAGCGGTATATACGAACGGAGCTTTATATCGGAAGGCAGAACCTACCACCATATATTAGATGTTACAACCGCTTATCCGGTAGATACCGATATAGAGTCGGTTACCGTAATATGCGACAGTGCCGCAGCGTCAGACTGCCTGTGTACTGTCTGCACCATCCTTGGAGCTGATGGTGCCCAAAAGCTCATTGAAGATCTTCCCGATACAGAAGCCGTCTTCATACTTACCGACGGCAGCATGCGCGCTACCTCAGGTGCCGGAATATACCTCAGACAGTGATTATCTTCTTGGGACATTTCTCGGCACACGCACCGCATCTTGTACATTTATCGTAATCGATATGGGCAACATTATCCGTAACCGTTATAGCCCCGAATTCACAGGTTTTTGCACATATACCGCAGCCTATGCAGCCTACGCTGCAGGCTTTCATGGTAACGGGTCCCCGATCCTTTGAAGAACATACCACACGAACATTTGCCTCATAGGGAACAAGCTCAATAAGTCCCATGGGGCAGGCATTTACGCACTGTCCGCATGCTCCGCATTTTTCAGGATCTATGACTGCCACTCCGTCAAGGATATGAATGGCATCCCTGTCACATACCTTAGCACATGAACCGAAGCCCAGACATCCGTGATCACATTTCTTACTGCCCCGTCCCGGTGCCATGACCGCACTCTTGCAGTCTTTGGGACCGGTGTAATCATAATTGGACCCCGCCACTTCGCATGTACCCCGGCACTTGACAAAGGCAACCCTCTTAACAAATTCACCTGCATCCACTCCCATTATGGCAGCTATCTTTTCGGCAACTTCGGCTCCGCCGACGGGACAGCCTCCCACGGGAGCCTCTCCTTTTGCAATGGCAGCAGCAAGGCCCGAGCATCCGGGAAAGCCGCATCCGCCGCAATTATTGCCGGGAAGTGCCGCAAGGACGGCTTCTTCCTTCTCGTCTACAGCCACTGCAAATCTTTTGGCAAATATACTGAGCAGTATGCTGATCAGAAGACCGCATCCCGCAACAACACTGACCGCGATTATGATACCCTGATATTCCATCATCTGTCTCCTTAAAGGCTTATTTCAGTCCGGAAAATCCGAAGAAGGCTATGGCCATAAGACAGGCCGTAAGAAGTACTATGGGCATACCCTGAAATGACTTGGGTATATCGTTATACTCCATCTTCTCCCGAAGGCCCGCCAGAATGACTATGGCTATAAGAAAGCCCACAGCCGTGGCAAATCCGTTCACAACCCCTTCAAGTATGGTGTATTCCTTCTTAACGTTCGTAAGAGCAACGCCGAGGACCGCACAGTTGGTAGTTATAAGGGGCAGATATACACCCAGAGCCTGATACAGACCCTTCATCTTCTTTTTCAGGAACATTTCCACAAACTGGACAAGGGCTGCTATAACAAGTATGAACACTATGGTCTGCAGATAGGTTATATCAAACGGGACCAGAAGATACTTGTATATGGCTCCTGCGACAGCAGATGCAAGTGTGATAACGAATACAACGGCAGATCCCATACCTGCAGCCGTACCTGTCTTCTTTGATACTCCCAGGAACGGACATATACCAAGGAACTGGGAAAGGACAACATTGTTTATAAATGCCGAACCTATTGCGATAAGGATAAGTTTTCCGATCATCTTGCACCCTCCCTTTCTATCCTCTTACCGGCACAACTGGTATTGGGGCAGGCTTTGCAAAGTTTGTCACAGTCTCCTGTGACCCCTGTACTCTTTCCTTTTGCCAGCTTGATCCTGTTCATCAGAGCGACCAGGAAGGCCAGAACAAGGAAAGCTCCCGGTGCCAGTATAAAGATCGTAAGAGGTTCATAGGTCTCGGGTAGTACCCTTATGTCAAAAACGGTACCGTTTCCGACAAGTTCCCTTACAAGTCCTATGCATGTAAGTCCCATGGTAAATCCTAGTCCCATACCCAGTCCGTCAAAGGCCGAGTATATGACCTTGTTCTTGGAGGCATAGCTTTCGGCACGGCCGAGTATGATACAGTTTACGACAATAAGAGGGATATATAGCCCAAGTGCATCATAAAGGGACGGTATATAAGCTTCGAGCAGGAGCTCAACTATCGTAACAAAGCTTGCTATGACCACGATGAAGGCCGGTATCCTGACCCCGTCGGGTATCACCTTTCTAAGCATCGATATGATGATGTTCGACATTATGAGGACTACGGTCGTCGTCAGTCCCATCCCGACTCCGTTTATGGCTGATGTCGTGACAGCAAGTGTCGGACACATGCCCAGCATAAGGACGAAAGTCGGGTTTTCTTTTATAAGTCCGTTAAAGAGACGTTCAAAACACTTTTTCATATTCCGGCACCTCCCAGAGACTGAAAATAGGCAAGACCGGCATTTACCGCATTTGTTACGGCCTTTGTGGTGATCGTGGCTCCGCTTAAGGCATCGATCTCAAAATCAGCGCTTGCCCCGGTCTTTGTATATGCAAACTGCGTTACTGTCTTGTTTGCGAACTGGGAGATGAACTTCTCCTCCTTTGCCTTCATTCCGAGGCCTGCAGTCTCTCCTATCTTAAGTATCTCAACACCCCTGACACAGCCCTCGCTGTCAACGCCCATGGAAAGGCTTATATCTCCGCCATAACCTTCGTGGGTAACAACGTTTATAACATATCCTATATTATTTCCCGATGCATCGCATGCCTCAACGGATGAAAGGATCTCGCATCCTTCGGGCAGCTGGTCCAATACGTATGTGGCATCTGCCGGCTCCTCCTGGCCAAAGGTTTCAGCTTCGGGAAATACAGCCTTGTATGCTTCAAGCTTTGTGTTTTCTTCCATCCGGGCTATGGGTTCTTTGGTAAGGTCATATACATAACCCAGGGAAAGACCTGCGACCAGCGTGATCGCCGTAAGACAAATGACATTTTTCAAACTGCCGTTCATCAGATCTCACCTCCTTTGCCAAAGGGCTTGGGTATGGTGACCTTCTCTATGAGCGGTACCAGCAGATTGCTGATTATTATCGCATAGCTGACACCTTCCGCCGATGACGAGAAGACCCGGAAGACTCCCGTAAGTAGGCCGCAGCATATACCGAATATGACGCGTCCCTTTTTTGTTATCGGACTTGTCACGTAATCCGTTGCCATAAAGAAGGCTCCAAGCATTAGACCGCCGCCGCACAGCTGGGCAGCAAGATATGTAATATCCCAGCCGTTACCGGAAAAGAGCCCCATGAACAGAACAAAGGAAACCAGATAAGCACATGGGATGCGGAAATCTATGATATCAAAAATGATAAGGAAAACAGCTCCGGCAATAAGGAGCACAGTGCTTACCTCTCCTATGGTTCCCGGTATCTTACCCAGGAACATATCCATAAGATCGACCGCTCCTTTGTCCTTGATCACGGCAAGAGGTGTTGCACCCGTAAAGCTGTCATAAGAAAAATCGGTCATCCTGGCCGTGAAGCAGATCACAAGAAAGCATCTGCCTGCAAGGGCCGGATTCATGAAGTTCTGCCCCAGTCCGCCAAAAAGCATCTTGACAACGAGGATGGCAAAAACGCTTCCGATGATGGCCATCCACCAGGCCGAATTGGGCGGCAGGTTAAGGGCCAGTAAAAGGCCGGTGACTACGGCACTTAGATCCCCTATCGTGGACCTTTTCTTCATCAGGAGTTCATATACCCGTTCCGTGACCACGCATGATGCTATGCACACGGCAACAAGAAGGGCGGCATTGAAGCCGAAATGGTATATACCGTACACGGTAGCCGGCAGCAATGACACTATGACAAGGAACATGATCCTTGATGTCGACATCTTACTTCTTACGTGAGGAGAAGCAGATACATTTATAACTTCACTCATAACCTATCTCTCCTATTTCTTTTTTCTCCGCTCGGCAAGCACGCTCTGTCGCATCATCTTGATCTCCTGTGTGAGGTGCCGCTTTGCGGGACAGATATAACTGCAGCATCCGCACTCAACGCACTCGAGACCGTCAAGAGCTACGAACTTTTCAGAATCATAATGTTCGGCTATATCTGCCAGCTTGGACGGAAGCAGCCTTGAAGGGCAGGCATCAACACATCGTCCGCAGTTTATACAGGCTCCGGGTATTGCCTCCGAGACCGGATCCCGAAGAAATGCCGTGATGGCCGATGATGACTTGGTCACAGGAACATGGGTATCAAAAAGGGCAAATCCCATCATGGGTCCGCCGGATATTATCTTTTGCGGCGTTTCCTTGAAACCGCCGGCGGCATCGATAAGCTCATCATAGTATGTTCCCGTAAATACCCTGTAATTCTGCGGGTACCGGATGGCATCCCCCGTGACCGTGACTATACGCTCCATAAGGGGACGGCCTTCTATGACAGCATGATATATGGCTACTATGGTATCCACGTTATTGACTATACATCCGGCATCTGCAGGAAGCATGGTCGAATTGATGGCTCTGTTTGTGGCGGCATATATGAGCTGTCTCTCTGACCCCTGTGGATACTTGGTCTTCAGTATCTTAACGCTGATCCTTGGTTCGTCGATGCACAGATCCTTCAGTATCCTGATACAGTCCGGCTTGTTATCCTCGACCGCCAGTATCCCTTTGGCATGCTCAAAGAGACAGAGTATTATCTTAAGACCTGCAACCAGCTTTTCAGGTTCTTCCATCATCCTTCTGTAATCCGATGTGAGATAAGGCTCACATTCGGCACAGTTTGCTATGACATAATGTATCTTGCCGGGATTCTGCGGCGAAAGCTTGACATGGGTCGGGAAACCCGCACCACCCATTCCTATGATGCCCGCCTGACGTATGATCCCGATGACCTCCTCCTTGGTCATCTCGGCTATGGGGCGGACCGGGATGGGCGGAGCCTCTTCGTATGCATCATCGTTCTCTATCACTATCGACGGGGTCATCATACCCTGAACGTTTCTCCTCGGTTCTATCGCCTTTACAGTACCTGATACCGACGAATATACATTTGCACTCACAAACCCGTTGGCCTCGGCAATTATCTGCCCGCGGAGCACCCTGTCCTTAACATTAACGACAGGTTTTGCCGCAGCACCTATATGCTGGGACAGGGGAAATACGAGTTCACCCGAAGGGAGCAGATCCGTTATCTTCTTGTCTTTTGTAAGATCCTTTCCTTCATATGTATGTATACCGCCTTTAAATGTAAGACTGGCCATATCTGTATTCTCCTTAACAGCTGTGATCAAACGAATTTATTATACCATAAATATCCCCGATGATTTATAATTTTATACAGAAGAAGCAATTTCAGGCAAAAGAGGTTACCATGCAGGTCATAGACAGGCTGTACAAAGGCTACAGGCCCTTATATCCCATAGAAGAATTCTGCCCGGTCGGCAAAGCTCTCTTTATAGACATCGAGACAACCGGGCTCAAAAAGGAAACTACCTCCCTCTATCTGATAGGCTGCGGTCATTATACTGATGAAGGCTTTGCCACAAAGCTCTTCTTTGCCGAAACAGGGGCAGAAGAAGCTCTTATCCTGTCTGCTTTTGACTCATTTGCCCGCTCCTTTACCCATCTTTTCCATTTCAACGGGAACAAGTTTGATATCCCCTATCTTTTGTATAAAGCCGGCCTGTATGATATGGACGGTTTTTTGAAGGATACTGTTCAGATCGATATATACAGGCTCTGCAAACCCCTGCGCTATCTTCTCTTCCCAGAGACCATGCGCCAGAAAGCGATCGAGGAATTTCTGGGTATAGGCCGGGAGGATAAATACACGGGAGGCGAACTTATCGAAGTCTATCAGGAATATGAAAAGCGGCCGACCGATCAGGCTTTTTGCGATCTTATAACCCATAACCGCGAAGATGTCCTTGGCATGCATAATATAATGCCTATCTTATACTATCTGTCCTTTAAGGATGCTCCTCTGTCCTATGTCGGATACCATACGAACAGATACAGTGACTATGCAGGCAATGAGCATGAAGAGGTCATATTCGAATACAGGACCGATATATCTTTTCCCAGGTCATTTACGGCCAAAACCGAGACCATGTATGTAAAGGCTTCCTGCGATGACGGAAAGATACTGATAAGACTGCCCATATATGTTCAGGAGATGAAGATCTATTTTGACAATTACAGGGATTACTGCTATCTCCCCGAAGAAGATACCGCAATACTTAAGACACTGGCCTATAGTCTTCCCAAAGGAAGATATCAGAAGGCCACAAGGGATACGGCATATCAGCGTGTATCCGGTACTTTCCTGAAGCAGCCACATTCACTCTTTAGGCCTGTTCTTTGCACGGACCGGAAAGATAAAAAGAAATACTTCCGTTTCCCGGAAGATTTCAATAAAGAAGCGGCCGAAGAATTCGGCCGCAGTCTCATAAACATATTCTTCTCTATGAAGAGGACTTCTTCTACTTGAGGAGTTCGTCCTTCTTCTCATAATAGAATGAGTTGCGTCTCTCCAGGCCGTATTTGCGATGGCCCATTATCTGTTCGGTGCTTCCGATAAAGAATATTCCGCCGTTACAAAGACTCTGCCCAAACTTTGCAAATATCTCATCCTTGGCTTCTTCCGTAAAATATATCAGGACATTTCTGCAGACTATGAAATGAAATCCCTTCTGATATGTATCCTTCAGAAGATTATGCTCGTGGAAATCCACACGGGCTTTGATCTGGCTGCTGATCTGATAGGAATTACCGACCTTGGTGAAATACTTTTCTCTAAGATCCTTGGGTACGCCTGATATGCTCTTCTCGGCATATATACCGTTCTTGGCCGCTGCGATCACCTGTTTGTCCAGATCCGTTGCATATATCTTGATCTGATTGAGAGGTATGTGCTTTGACAGGGCCATCACAAGAGAATAAGGTTCATCTCCCGTAGAGCAGGCTGCACTCCATATCTTGAGATTCTTACCGAACTTCTGTATCAGCTCCGGAATGAAAACCTTGTCCATCAGTTCCCACTGGTCCGGATTCCTGTAAAACTCTGAAACATTTATTGTAAGGTAGTTTATGAATTCTTCATATAATTCCTTATCTGTTTTTAAAGCCCCTACAAATGCCTCATAACCGGCGATCTTGTGCTTGTCGATCAGGGTATTGATACGGCGCTTCATCTGGTTCTCTTTGTAAGCGCTCAGATCTATACCGGTCATCCGCAGTATGGATGCTTTAAACTTTTCGTAATCCATTTCTGCTCCTTGTTTCTATACTGTTATTCAGCGGCTTCTTCGCTGCCTTCGGTATTATCCTCCTCGGCATTTGCCACTGCATCGATATCAACCGAAACCGCTTCCGCATCTGTCTCTTCTGCGGCCTCTGCTGCAGGCTCATCGGGCAGAAGTGCCTTCATCGACAATGAGATCTTCTTGTTATCAAGATCGAAATCAACGATCTTGGCAGTAACTTCCTGTCCTACAGAAAGAATATTCGACGGTTTGTCGATATGATCTTTGGATATCTGGGATACATGCAGGAGGGCATCTATACCTTCTTCAAGCTCGATGAATGCACCGAAGTCTGTCATCCTGGCGACCTTACCGGTTACTTCCTTGCCTACTGCGAACTTGCTGGCTGCATCAACCCAGGGATTCTCATCCTCAAACTTCCTTGACAGAGCGATCTTGTTGCCGTTGATCTCTTTGACGAATACACGTACTTCCTGTCCTGCCTTATATACTCTCTGGGGATTCTCGACACGGCCCCAGCTCATCTCTGAAATGTGAAGAAGGCCGTCTGCGCCGCCAAGATCTATGAACACACCGAAGTTGGTGACATTCTTTACAACACCTGTTATCACATCTCCGACCTTGAGATGCTCAAAGAGTTCCTTCTGGAGCTTTTCGCGTTCAGCCATGAGAAGCTGCTTGCGGTCACCTATGATACGGCGCTTTCTGGGGTTGAACTCAGTAATGACAAATTCGATCTCCTTACCCAGATACTTGGAAAGATCCTTCTCGTAACCGTCTGAAACAAGGCTTGCAGGGATAAATACACGTGATTCCTCAACAAGAACACTTAAACCTCCATCAAGAACCTGAGCTACCTCGGCCTTAAGTACTTCCTTGTTCTCAAATGCCTCTTCGATCCTCTTGTTGCCCTTGTCAAAAGCAAGTCTCTTGTATGACAGAAGTACCTGTCCGTCTCCGTCATTGACCTTGATGACCTTGGCATCCATCTTGTCTCCCACATTCACAACAGTGGTAAGATCAAGATTGGGTGTATTGGAATACTCATTCCGGGTTATGATCCCGTCTGCTTTATAACCGATATTGAGAATTATCTCTTCAGGCTTAACAGCGATAACAGACCCTTCGACTACCTCTCCATTGTGTATTGTTTTGCAAGATTCTTCTAACATTTGTTCAAAAGTTAATTCTGACATAATTTTGAACCTCCTCGATTATTTTTTTTGGGGTGGAAGCCCCTGCAGTAATCCCTACACGTCGGAGCGGCCTTATCCGGCCGGCTTCAAGGTTCTCCTTGGTCTGTACATGTATCGTACACTTACATTCACGACTGCAGATCTCGTAAAGCTTTTGTGTGTTGGAGCTCTTGCTGTCTCCGATAACAATCATCATATCAACTTCCGAGGCTATCCTTTCGGCTTCTTCCTGCCTCTTTGAAGTCGCATTGCAGATTGTATTCACAACGTCAACATTGTACCCTTTTTCTCGCAAAATATCAACTAATTCTTGAAATTTTCCAAGCCTGAAGGTCGTCTGGGATACGACTGTTATCTCTCTGCCATCATCCAAAGAAAGATCGGCTGCTTCCTGTTCGTTTTCTATGACATACACAGGGCAGTCTTTTTGGCACCATCCTATTATTCCCCGGACTTCCGGATGATCTTTGCTGCCTATGACTACGACCTGCTTTCCCTCATCACTGCTTCTTTCGACGATCCTGTGTATCTTTTTGACAAAAGGGCAGGTTGCATCAACGACCTTAAGGGCCGATGCCTTAAGGATATCCTCCTCTTCCCTGCTTATGCCGTGGGACCTTATGATGACGGTACCGCCGTCAAGATCTTTGACCTTTTCGATATCATCGATGACCGTCACACCTTTTTGCTCAAGATCCGAAACGACCTGATCGTTATGGATTATAGGTCCGAGTGTGTATATCTTCTCATTGCTTCCGATCTCGGAATAAACGGTATCCACCGCCCTTTCCACGCCGAAGCAGAAACCCGCGGATTTTGCAACTATAACTTCCATCAGAATCTTTCCTTAGCGTATCTTATTATCTCATCCTTTACCTGATCGATTGTCATGTCCGAACTGTCTATCAATATGGCGTCATCTGCAACCCGAAGAGGTGAATTTTTCCTTGTCATGTCCCGCACATCCCTCTCGTTGATATCGGCTTCTATCTTTTTAATATCGCATTTTTCACCCTTTTGCGTCAGTTCGTCATATCTCCTTTTTGCCCGGACCTCTCTTGATGCGGTAAGGAATATCTTGCACGGGCTGTCGGGCAGAACAACTGTCCCTATATCCCTTCCGTCCATGACCACATCCTCACTTTCTGCCAGCTTCTGCTGGAGATCAACTAGCTTTTGGCGGACCGCAGCATTGGCACTTGATACGGAAGCCATATTTCCAACTTCTTCCGTCCTAAGATGATCATCCACTATCTCGCCCATCAGATAGACATGCTGGATACCGTCTGCGTATCTTATGGAGATATCGGCATCCCTGCAGGCCTCCTCTATGGCTTTCTCGTCTTCCCTGTCCGTTCCTTTTCGTATCAGATAAAGAGCCATCGCCCGGTACATGGCTCCCGTATCGACATATATAAAGCCAAGCTCCTTTGCTACAAGTTTTGCGATCGTGCTCTTTCCGGCTCCGGCCGGTCCGTCAATTGCTATGCTCTTTTTCATTATTTACCTTTACCTCCTTGACTTTAACAAGCCGCATATCAAAGATCATCTTCGGGGATATGCGATCTGTAAAGTAATAAAATCCGTTCACTATAAAGACTTATACCGATATCTGCGAAACGCCGGCTTTATGGCCCGTAGACCATGCTATCTGCAGATTAAATCCCCCGGTCAGTGCATCAACATCTATCATCTCTCCGGCAAAATACAATCCTTTAACACTTCTGCTCTCCATGGTGGCCGGATCTATCTGTTTCACATCCACACCGCCTCTTGTTATGACAGCTTCATCAAATCCCCTGTTCTTATATACCATGATATCAAAAGATTTAAGCACTTTACCGAGGGCCAGCCTCTGCTCTTTGGTTATTGAATTGACCTTACGGCCGGGATCAAGGCCGGACTTTTTAATAACGGCCGGTATTAATTTGGAAGGAAGCAGTCTTCCAAGTGAATTATCCAGGTTTCTGTTAAGACTTTCCTCAAAGTCCCTTATTATCCTTCTGTCAAGTTCTTCAGGCGACAGGGCGGGTTTAAGGTCTATGCTGATCCTTATGCCCTTTTCGTAATCAGACCGTCTTATATAAGCCGAAGCACTCAGTATCAGAGGGCCGGACAGGCCGAAGTGTGTAAAGAGCATCTCTCCGAAACCACTGTAAAGGGTCCTGCCATCGCATTCTGCCCTGACACTTACATTCTTTAAGGACAGACCCTGCATGGATCTTATCAATGTATCGGTACACTCAAAGGGGACCAGCGAGGGTTCCGCCTCTTTAAGGCTGATACCCAGCTTCCTGACCATGTCAAAGGATCTTCCGTCAGATCCGGTAGCCGGATATGAACAGCCTCCGGTCGCAAGTATCACACTGTCCGCTTTAAGGGTCCGATTTCCTTTATTGTCTTTTATGATAACGCCCGAAATTCTATTTTCATCTTCTTTCAATACCAGGTCAAGGACCTTTGTATTAAGCCTGATCATAACTCCCAGGCTTTCAAGTCTCTTTTTCAGTACCCTGATCACATCCGATGAATGGTCGCTTGCGGGAAATACCCTGTTTCCCCTCTCAACCTTTGTCGTAAGGGCACAGTCATTAAAAAAAACCACTGTAGCAGCGTTGTCAAAATCATAAAAAGCGCTGTACATGAACTTTTTGTTGGTCACAATATTGTCAAAAAGCTCTTCCACAGGGCAGGCATTGGTCAGATTACATCTGCCTTTTCCCGTCAGGAACAGCTTTTTACCCAGCTTCTCGTTCTGTTCGATAAGCGTGACCTTATTTCCCTTTTGCGCGGCTACTATCGCCGCCATCATGCCGGCGGGCCCTCCGCCAACAACACAGACATTCATCTATTAAAAGAATCCCTCTATAGTCTCTTTGAGAGTAGGCAGTATCTCCTCGGTGGTAAGATCCAGTTCGCCGCATATAGCCATACAGGCCATACCGTGCATGAATATAAAGACCTTCATGAAAATATCCCCGGCCTTGTTCATATCCAGATTCTTGATCCTGCGGAGCTGTTTGATGACAAATCCGTTCTCGGCTCCGTTTATGAGATCATACATGGTATTGTTATCATCATGGGGGGTTAGGAAGAGCAATCTGAACAGATTGAGTTCCTTTCTCGCAAATGTGATATAACACAGTCCCAGATCCACAAAAGGCGTTTCATTCTTCTGTTCAAAATCCAGACAGAATTGTTCATAGAAGGATTTGGCCTTGATAAAGACCTCGTTCGACAGCTCCTCCATATTGGTATATACCCGGAAGATCGGCTGGGTACTGCATGAAATGTGTGCCGCAAGCTTCCTTGCCGTCAGCATCTCTATCCCCTGTGTCCTAACAAGGTCAAATGCTCCGTCCAAAATGATCTGTTTGGTGATCTGTTCTTTTCTTGCCATAACAACCTCTTTTATACATAGATTTGAGATCCCCTTCAGACCCTTATCACTTCTCCCCACAGTCGCACAAAAAACGAGCAGTCAGATCGGACTGCCCGTTTATTGTAACACACGTTATGATATTTTGCATCATAAAAATTTATAAATAGTTCTTTTTTGTAACATATTTTGCTTATACGGGATATGCACCGGCTTCCGTATCAGCTTTCTTCATATCCACCTTGCTCTGCTGGGCATTACGATACTTGAAGTAATCAACAGCAACCTGAGGGAAGAGAGCGTATGTGAGTACATCCTCATCCTGCTGCTTGTACTCTTTCATCTCGGCCTCAAGGGTCTCAAGCTCGGGCTTGTCATGACCTGTGGCTTCAGCCGAACGTGCAGTTGACCTCTTTTCGCCCGGAATGACCTTGTTGATGACTTCTTCGCTCATGGGCTTTACGGTCTGTCCGTAGTTACCGCGGAGCAGATCCTTGAACTCTCCGGTAGCCATCTTGTATCTCTCGCCCATAAGAACATTGAAGATAGCCTGTGTTCCGACGATCTGTGAAGAAGGTGTGACAAGGGGCGGCTCACCGCAGTCCTTACGGACCTTGGGGATCTCCTCGAGAACATCCTGATACCTGTCTTCTGCATTCTGTTCCTTAAGCTGTGATACCATGTTGGAGAGCATACCGCCGGGAACCTGGTAGAGCAGGGTCTTGATGTTAACCCCCAGAACCTTTGTGCTCATAAGTCCGCTCTCTATGCACTCCTCCCTATAAGGACGGAAGTAATCTGCTATCTCGGCAAGCTTGGTCTGCGAAAGTCCCGTATCATACGGTGTACCCTTGAAGGCTTCGACCATGACTTCCGTAGCGGGCTGGCTGGTACCCAGTGCGAAGGGAGATATAGCACAGTCGATAACATCAACACCTGCTTCGACCGCCTTGAGCTGTGTCATCGAAGCTTCACCCGAAGTATAGTGTGTATGCAGCTGTATGGGCAGCTTGGTGTTTTCCTTCATGGCTGCTATAAGCTCTGCTGCCTTGTAAGGAAGAAGAAGGCCTGCCATATCCTTTATACATATGGAATCTGCACCCATCTCCTCGATCTTCTTTGCTGTGTCTGCCCAGTATTCAAGAGTATAAGCATCTCCGAGGGTATATGAGAGAGCTACCTGAGCACTTCCTCTTCCCTCCTGCTTCTTTACACGGTTGGTAGCATCAACGGCTGCCTGAAGATTACGAAGATCGTTAAGGCAGTCAAATATCCTGATTATATCTATACCGTTGGCAACAGACTTCTCGACGAAAGCATTTACCACATCATCTGCGTAAGGTCTGTAACCGAGTATGTTCTGACCTCTGAAGAGCATCTGCAGAGGTGTCTTCTTAAATCCATCCTTTAGCTTGCGAAGCCTGTCCCAAGGATCCTCTTTAAGGAAACGAAGGGATGCGTCAAATGTTGCTCCGCCCCAACACTCTATCGAATGATAACCTATCTCATCCATCTTGCTCACGATGGGGAGCATGATCTCGGTGGGCATTCTTGTTGCTATAAGTGACTGATGTGCATCACGCAGTACCGTTTCCGTAATGCGGACCGGTTTCTTTGAAACTTCACCCATTTTAAAATCCTCCATATACTTTATTCAAATTTAACAGGACTATCAAAATACACCGAATATGGCCATGAATGTTCCGGCCGCAACAGCGGTACCGATAACACCTGCCACATTGGGGCCCATGGCATGCATCAGCAGGAAATTCGTAGGATCCTCTTCCGCACCGACCTTCTGCGATACACGGGCGGCCATGGGAACGGCTGATACACCTGCCGAACCTATGAGAGGATTTACTTTGCCTCCGGTAAGTACACACATGAGCTTGCCGAAGAGAACCCCGGCTGCTGTTCCGAATGCAAATGCTACAAGACCGAGAACAACGATCTTGAGTGTGTCCGCATTAAGGAATGCCTTGGCGGATGTCGTAGCACCTACGGATGTGCCGAGGAGAATTACGACTATATACATAAGAGCATTGCTTGCCGTATCGGTAAGCTGTCTTACTACGCCGGACTCGCGGAAAAGGTTACCGAGCATCAGCATACCTACAAGAGGAGCCGTTGTCGGAAGGATCATACATACAACTATTGTAACGATGATGGGGAACAGTATACGCTCAAGCTTGGAAACGGGACGAAGCTGTTCCATCTTGATCTTACGTTCCTTCTCTGTCGTCAGCAGCTTCATTATCGGAGGCTGGATTATGGGCACGAGCGACATGTATGAATATGCCGCAACGGCAATAGGACCCAGCAGACCCGTCTGTCCCAGTTTACTGGCCAGGAATATGGATGTAGGTCCGTCAGCACCGCCTATGATGGCGATGGCAGCAGCTGCCTTGTCATTAAAGCCCATGGCAATGGCCATAAAGTATGCGGCATATATACCGAACTGGGCGGCAGCACCGAGAAGAAAACTCTTGGGATTGGCTATAAGCGGTCCGAAGTCCGTCATGGCCCCGACACCCATGAATATAAGTGACGGCAATATTGCCCATTCATCCAGTTTATAGAAGTAGTAGAGAAGTCCGCCTGTTCCGTTTGCGGCCTCTTCTATCTTCAGCATTATATCCGGATAGATGTTAACAAGAAGCATTCCGAATGCAATGGGCGTGAGCAACAGCGGTTCAAAACCCTTGGCTATTGCCAGATAAAGGAAAGTACATGCAACAATTATCATCAGATAATTTCCCCAGGACAACCCGAAGAATGCCGTCTGTTGCAGCAGATTCCCAAATGTGTTTGCTACATATGACATTTTTTATCCTCCATCCCTTATCAGTTAAGAGTTGCAAGAAGCTGTCCTGCCGCACAGGGATCACCAACTGCACAGTCAATGCTTGCGACTGTTCCATCCTGAGGTGCAACAACGGGTATCTCCATCTTCATGGCTTCGATTATGATGACTGCATCGCCTTTATTGACAGCCTGGCCGACGCTCTTCTCTATCTTGAACACTTTACCGGCGGCGCCTGCTTCAATCCTTACAGAGCCTGCTCCTGCTGAGGCAGCTGCGGCGGGCTTGGCGGGTGCTGCTGCCGGCTTGGGAGCAGCCTTGGCTACGGGTGCAGCAGCTCCTGCGCTGCCTGTCCCCTCTTCTACTGTAACGTCATAAACGTTTCCGTTAACGGTGATTGTATAGTTTTTCATCTTTATTCCTCCTGTTTTACATGTTCCAGACACTGTTATTTCTTCTCTTGATGGACCTTACAACAAAGCCATCACTCCCACTGCTTCCCGATGCGGCTGCAACTGCTGCGGTTATGACAGCCACCAGTTCAAGATCATCTTCTTCCTGTTCTTCTTTTTCAATGATCTGCATGATGGTATTGTCTACCGCTGCCTCTTTTTCTGCAGCAGCCTGCTTATCCTTGTTAAAGGCTGCCTGTATCTTCGGGATGAAATTAAACAGACTGATTATGATACTGATTATGATAAGAACGATAAAGACCGTTCCCATTCCAAGCAGGGTATTGAGGCCTGCCTTCTGCATCTTTTCACCGAAGGTCCAGTCAATGTTTGTTGTAAGTGAAGTCAGTGTCTTGTACAGATCGTCTTTGTAGATCGCCTCAACATAGGCTTCCTTCTTTGAACCGACCACCTTAAGGGTGACGTTTATGTTTCTTCCTGAATCGTCATACTCCGCATCCATTTCGGTAATGGAAACGAAATCTCCCATATCCGCCTTCGCGCTGTCCCAGGACTTGACTGCACTGAGCACGGCGTTACCATCGGCGTTTGTACCGAAATAGTTTGCCACTACATATTCAAGGGCTTCGGGCCCCTGAGACACAAGATCGGCAGTTGCCTGTTCATCAAGAGCAACAAGGAACTGGGTGACCAGATCACTGGTTTTCTGCTCAAGGGTACTTGCCACCTGGGGATCAAGCGTCTTGGGAGCTTCCCCGCCGCAGGCTGTCAGACAGAAGATGCAGGCTGTTAAACATAATATAAGATTTAACTTTTTCATATTACCTACTTACTCCTTTCTAAACTGCTCCATGCTTTTTGGCAGGTCTGTCCTCTCTTTTTGTATAAAGCATTTCAAAAGCTCCGATAAGGTATTTTCTCGTATCGGCGGCCTCGATGATCTGATCCACATAACCGCGTCTTGCTGCCGATCCGATATTGTTCTGGAGCTTGTCATACTCACCGGCACCGGCTGAAACAGCATCGGCTCCCTTGCCGTCGTATATTATGGATGCCGCAAGTTTTGAATCCATCATACCGATCTTGGCATCGGACCATGCCAGGGTAAGATCACATCCGAGTGACTTGGAATTCATCAGTATGCCGGCTGTTCCGAAGGCTTTTCCGATAACAACGTTGACCTTTGCCACCGTAGCATTTGCAAAAGCATATGCAAGCTTGCCGGCAGCCTTTGCGATCTTCTTCTCGCAGCATGTATCTGCTTCATATCCCGTTACATTTGTAAGAGTGAGCAGGGGAATATCAAAGCTGTCACAGAAGTTAACAAAATCAGCAGCCTTGGATACGGCATTGGGTGTAAGTGTTCCGTTACCCTCCCATACCTTCTTGCTCTCGTCGTCATATATCTCGCTTCTGTTGGCTACGCAACCGACAGTCTGGCCGTTAAGCCTGATAAAGCCTGTAGTCATCTCCTTGCCATAGCCGGCCTTCACTTCATAATATGAATTGTCATCGGCGATCATGGAAAGTGCAATGGCTGTATCACCCTTGCAGTTTACGATATCGGCAACCGCACGGTTAAGATCGTCCGTGCATTCGCTTGATGCCCCGAACTCATCATTATTAGAAGGGAGCAGGGAGATAAAGCTTCTTATCTCATCATATATTTCCGCTTCACTTGCAACGATGTCCACATTGCCGGCTTCATCAGCCTGGAAGGCAGCTTTTGCAGTATCAAGCTTCTCTTCATAATTACCCGAAAGAGCGTTCGGTGAATTAACAAAGAGTCTTGCCGAATCTCCTTCCATAAAAGTAAAATCCGTCATTCCCGTAAACACGGAAAGACCGCCGCCGCACTTGCCGAATATGGCCGTGATCTGCGGTATCACACCACTTGCCATGGCCTGGGCCCTGTATATGCTTCCGAAAGCATCAAGGGCATCGAATGATTCGTTAAGTCGAAGTCCTGCGGAATCGATGATACCGATCACCGGAGCACCGACTTTGAGCGCGAGATCATAAAGAGAAACTATCTTCTTTGCGTGCATCTCGCCTACAGAACCGCCGAGCACGGAAGGATCCTGACTGTATACGTATACAAGCCTGCCGTCGATAAGGCCGTATCCCGTAACAACACCGTCAGCAACCGCATCCTTCGGTTCCATGTTAAAATCAGTAGCACGAGCGGAAATCCCTGCACCGATCTCAACGAAACTGTTTTCATCAAGCAAACTTTCTATACGTTTGCCTGCAAGTGAAGAATTACTCATTGCGAAACCTCCATATGAATATATTAAATAACGCAAATTTACATACTTTTGATATTTTAACACAGCGTGGGGATTTTTCAAAGCAAAAAATATGAAGTGGCTTGTAATAAAAAAAGGGGCCTTGTGGTCCCCTTTCAGATATCAAGCTTTAACTGTATCTCTTCGGCAGCTTCCTTCTTGAATTCCTCCAGTCTGTCCGGTGCTATGTCCGGAAGATCATCGATCGATTTGACCCCGAAGCTTCGAAGGAACTGTTCCGTAGTTCCGAAAAGAAGGGGCCGACCCGGAGCGTTAAGTCTGCCAAGCTCGGTGATAAGACCGAATTCGAGGAGCTTATTGATCGGGTGATCGCATGATACCCCCCTGATCTTCTCTATCTCGGCACGTGTCACGGGCTGTTTGTATGCAATGATGGAAAGAGTCTCAAGGGCAGTATCGGAAAGGTGCATGTTCCTGGGGATCTTGGCGATCCTGATCAGGTATTCGTACATGTCGGTCTTGGAGCACATCTGCACACTGTTATCTAGCTCCACTATGGTAATGCCAAAGTCCTTGTTTCGCTCAAAGCGGGCCTTCATCTTTCCAATGATCTCACGGGTCTCATCCTCGTCATATCCAATGACTTCAGCCAGCTTTTTGACCTCGACCGAATCTCCCATTGCGAACAGTATGGCACTAATGGCTGCTTCGGGATGTTCGGCACGCTTTACCTCTTCTTCCTTAGGGGCACTCTCCTCGGGCGCTATGTCCATGGTATCGATATTTTCTTTAAATGAATCTTCAAAATCTTTCTTCAAATCCTCACCGTATGATCCTTATACTTCTGTCCCGTCCGGATAGGAACCGTTCCACTTTCTTAATAAGTTCGGTATCAGGCAGCCATCGATGTTATCATGATATCATCAAAAAGGTTCTCCTGGACGATCCTGATCTTACCGACCTTCATCATCTCCAGCATCACAAGGAAGGTGACAACGATCTCCATCTTGGTGGGCTGTGCTTCAAGAAGGGCTCGGAACGAGAACTTCTTGTGGGTCCTTACGTACATTTCTATGTAGAGCTGCTTCTCCTCAAGGTTGATCTCATCCTTCTCTATATTCCCGAACTTGCTGCGGACCGGATCGATCTTGTCCTTCTGCTTGCGGACGACTGACCTGAATATCTCATTGAGTTTTGTAAGATCTATATCTCCAACAAGCTTGTCATAATCGATGGGTTCAACATACTCTTCCACCTCTTTGGGCAATGTGGCCCCCTTGTAAAAGTTCCTTACCGCATCTATCTGACGGTCCTTGAGTTCGAAGGACATATACTTGTACATCTTGTATTCGATGAGCTTCTCAACGAGTTCTGCTCTCGGGTCCTCTTCCTCCCCGTCTTCGTTGACTTCAGCCGGAAGCAGCATCTTGGCCTTGATGTCAAGAAGTGTTGCCGCCATGACAAGAAATTCGCTCATGACGTTCAGATCTTCTATCTCCATCTGTTTCAGATATTCAAGATACTGATCCGTTATGATAGCGATGGGAATATCATATATATCAACCTTGTTCTTTTCGATAAGGTGAAGGAGCAGATCCAGCGGTCCTTCAAATTTCTCAAGTTTTACATTGATTGCCATATTTTCTCCCCTCTGTTATACTTCCTTCTTTCTTATGGTCACCGATACTATCTCGGCCTTGTTAAAGATCCTGATCGGGATCGAATGCCATCCTATCCCCCGGCTCACTATCATGGTCGTTCCGCCCTCTTTAAACTCTCCGTGGTCATATCTGGGGAAGGGGCGAAGCTGAGGTGATATTATCCCGCCTATGCCCGGGAGGGCCACTATCCCTCCGTGAAGATGACCGGAAAGCACAAGATCCGGTGCAAACTTTACATATTCCTCAAAATGATCCGGCGAATGTGCTATCAGAATGTTAAAAAACCTGTCATCACATCCACCAAGGGTCTTTTCTATGATACCGTCCGGAAGCTTGGCGAAAGTTCCTCTTCTGTAATTCTCAAGCGGTATGTTATAGCCATAAATCCTGATATTCCTGCCTTCAAGATCCGCATGATCGTCGGAAAGGATCGTGGCCTCGGAAGCTTGCGTCCTTGCTGTAAACTCTTCCTTTTTCCCTTGGTATTTGCGCGGTTCTTCAATAAAACGCTGCTCATGGTTACCAAGTCCGTAATAAACCCTGTATGACTTTGCAAGCTTTTCAATAAAAGAATAGGCTGCTTCCGGATCATGAAAAGGCTCTTTGTAGCTTGTCACCATATCTCCGGCCAGAACGATAAAATCCGGCCCCAGAGATCTTACCGATGCTATGAGCCTCTCGTTCATATCATGCGTCACATCGGTCTCATGAAGATCCGATAACATGGCAAATCTCACCGGCGACCCAATGTCCTTGTCGGTGAAGACCGTATATTCCACTATGTTATATCCCGTACTCTCCCTGTAAACAAATAAGGTTATCACAAGAACGAGCACGATCAGCAATATATAATACAATATTATATCATACCCTGCAATATTTTGTTGTGCATGGGGCTTCCCATACAACATATGGTATTATATCACGCCTTCTCAAAGAAAAAAAGGAAAAAATAAAAATCTGTAAAAGGGCTACCCGGGCTGGATTTTTCTGTCAAAATATGCTAAAAATGTAACATGTGCTTGCATATTTATTCCTATTCATTATTTTGATGAACATGCAGTAAGGAGAGCTCGACATGAAAAAAGCTTTATCATTTATCTTTGCAGGACTGATCATCGTGATCACGTCGATCAATGGCACTTCATATCCGGTACAGGCTGATACCCCGGAAGAGACAAGCCTTGAAGAATACACCCGGGTACCGGAGGCTGACGAAAAGGTTTTATCAGAGACCGGATATCAGGAAGAATATCCTGAAAGTCTGAACTTATCTGACCCTGTTGATCATGCTGATACAGACGAAGCGGATGATGCAGAAAATATTGATGATGATGACGACATTGACGATGATGACGATATTGACGATGATGACGATATTGACGATGATATCGATGAAGACCGGACATATTTTGATGTTACCGAATTCGGGGCCGATGGGACGGACAAGAACGATGACCGTTATGCCATAAATGCTGCTCTTGAGAAAGCCAACATGACCGACAAAACGATCACGGTCAACATTCCGAACGGCAAGTACTATATTTCCGGCAGCCTGCTGATCTTTTCGGATACCATATTAAAACTCGGTGACAAGACCATTATCTACCAGATGGCTGATTATTCCTTCGGACCCATGATCATAGGAGCCCATCTTGATAAATACGGTAATGTATGCAAATGCTCTGCAGGAGCGGCTAATGTCAGATGTGACGGATATAAGTATTCCAAGTATCATGATATCACCGTAGACGGCGGCAAATGGATAGCATATAAGAATCCCCATACCAAGGATTCTCTTGGTACTACCATAGTTGCTTTCAGACATGCACATGATATCACTGTAAAGAATATGACCTGCAAAAACGCATCGGGCCATGCTCTTAACTTAAGCGGTGTTGATACGGCTCTTGTATCAAATGTGAAGTTCGAAAAGGCTATAGCCAATGCTGTTGAAACACCCTCTTCCCTCTTTACGATGGAATTCATACATCTGGATTACTGTACAAAAGCAGGTGAACCCTCATACGGGGTTCCTTTTGATAAAACACCGGCCAGGAACATAACCATAGAAAACTGTTCCTTTATCAACGGCTATTCAGGGGTGGGCAACCATCATCCTCTTCCAAAGGGTGGGACCATATCATCAAATATCACTGTAAGAGGATGTACTTTCAAAAACATGGAATCCTATATGGTAGGAGAACTGAGTGTGAAAGGCCTGACCGTAGAGAACTGTACCGGGACAAACTGTATGATACTGGCTCTCATCGACGGATCATCGGATGTAAAACTTACCGGTAATACTTTTGATGCCAAAGGTGCCCATAAATTTGACAACCTCTATAAGGACAGGGGCGGTATAAACATCACCAAGAGTAAAAAGATCACGATCAAAGACAATACCGTCAAGAATACAACCAACTCCACCATAAGCATTACACGGTCAACAAATGTCAATATTAAGAAAAACAAATGTATCGGGGCAGGCATTGACGGTATAGCTATAAAAGGTGTTAAAGACGGGACCATTGCATCAAATACTGTCACTAACGCCAAAAAGCGGGGACTGGAGTACAGATCCACTACCGGAATGACCATATCCAAAAACAAGCTGTCCAGTAAGGACGATGCACTGTTTATAATAGGCCTTGAAGGAAACGGTAATGCAAGGGCCAAGGTTCTTAACAACAAGCTCAATTCCAAAAACGGCTTTGATCTCTTCTTGGGACCCGGTGCCGATAACAGTGAATTCTCCGGCAATAAGCTTGCACATCACAATTCACTGACATTATCCAAGTATAAAGGGTCCATTTGATAAATAAGATCCCTGGTCATATGACCGGGGATCAGTTATATCAGTTGTATTTCCTTTTTCTGGCAGCCTCTGACTTCTTCTTACGCTTTACGCTCGGCTTCTCGTAATGCTCACGCTTCCGGATCTCCTGCTGGATACCCGCCTTGGCACAGCTTCTCTTGAAACGGCGCAGCGCACTGTCAAGACTCTCATTCTCTTTAACTATGACTTCAGCCATCTTTCAACCCTCCCCTCTTCCAAGCCGATATTTAGCGGCTTTCGGGATTTAACACTCAACAATTAAAGCATATCATTTTCCATAAGTCAAGAAAAAATAACAAGTTCACCTGTACTTTTTCCGATACCAGACAAAACCGTAGGGCAAAAGCTCAAATTCCCTGACAAAATGACCATCACCGCTCTTTACCGGGCCATCTTCCGATGAGGTCAGAACCTGATAGCTTTCATCCTCTTCAGTATGTATTACCTGGGGATCTTGTGAGAAATTGTAAAAAGCGAGGATCTTCTCCTTATCATAATATCTGCCTATACCGATAAGACCGGCAGAACAGCCTTCAGATAAAGGGATCAGCCAGGTATCGGCAGAATTTGCAAATGCCTTGTGATTGCATCTTAGCCTGTAGAGATCATGTATGGCCCTGTATATCCTCCCCTGGCGGGTGGACGGATCATCCCTTTTGGCCGCATCATCCCAGTTAAAACTGCCTCTGTGCAGATAGCGGCTGTCATCAGCCCTTTGCGGATCCTCCTTGTAAGAGTAGTCATTGAGCTGACCTATCTCATCGCCGCTGTAGAGTACGGGGATACCGGAAAGGGTAAATAGGAAGGCATGAAGCATCACATCAAGGTTGATACCTGTCTTCAGTTTCTCATCATCACGCTCCCACTCGGCCTCTTCTATCCCGCAAAGCGATGCGGTCGTACCGCAGAGTCTGGCATCTTTCAGCCTGGGATCATCATTGTAGAGTTCCCCTCTTGACCCGCTGTCAAACCCTATATCCCTGAAATAGTCATTCAGGAAGCGCTTATGGGCTGCTTCTTCGATCCCGAAATGCGACAGGAAATCATAATCAAGTCCCCACCCTATATCGTCATGGCATCTCAGATAATTAAGGAAAACACAGTTTTCCGGCAGAGCAAAGACCTTTGTGAGCTGGTCCGCCAGAAGGCGCGTATCCTTTGTCGCCACAGTATGCCATATACTTGCCATTGTCGTAACGTTATAGAGAAGATGACATTCAGGCTGATCCTTCGTCCCGAAATAGGGTACCACCTCCTTGGGCTCCATCACTATCTCACCCAATAGCAGAGTCCCGGGGGCTACTATCTCGCATGCTATCCTCATGAGACGGACCAGAGTATGTACCTGCGGAAGATTGCGGCACTTTGTTTCAGGCATCTTCCATATGTAAGGTGTCGCGTCGAGCCTTATTATATCCACGCCCCGGTTACACAGAAAGAGCATGTTGGCTGTCATATCGTTAAATACAACGGGATTATGATAGTTCAGATCCCACTGATAGGGATAGAATGTTGTCATCACAACCTTGCCGGCCTTGCTGCACCAGGTGAAATTTCCAGGCGCGGTCGTAGGAAACACCTGCGGTATGGTCTCTTCCATCTTTGCCGGTATATCCCAGTTGTCATAAAAGAAATAGCGGTCCTGATACTCCTTTTCGCCGTTTGCCGCTCTTTTTGCCCACTCATGATCCTCACTGGTGTGGTTCATGACAAAATCAAGGCAGAGACTGATCCCGCTTTCATGGCACTCATCGGCCAGGTCCTCAAGGTCCTCCATGGTCCCAAGACCCGGATCCACCTTCCGGAAATCGGAAACGGCATAGCCCCCGTCGCTGCGTCCTTCGGGGCTTTGCAGAAGCGGCATCAGATGTATGTAGTTAACACCTGTCTCCTTCAGATAAGACAGGTGCTCTTTTACTCCGTGAAGATCTCCGGCAAAGCAGTCAGTATAGGCAAGCATTCCCAGCCGCCTGTTATCCTTATACCACTCAGACCCCTTGCCGGATCTTCTCTTCTTATCCCATGCCTTCAGCTTGTCGGATCTGTCCTTTGCATATTCTTCCAGCATGGATACATAATAGTCAAATGCTGCTGTGTCATTGTTGTAAAGCTCCATATAGAGCCATTTCATCTCATCATAATATTTAAGCAGACGCTTTTTATGCTCTGACATTTCTCACCCCTTGACTGCACCTTCAATCATTCCCTTCATGATCTGTTTCTGGGCGATCAGGAATATGATGATCATCGGCAGTATCGCAAGAAGTGCCGCAGTCAGTATCAGGTCCCACTGTTTTACATATGATCCTACAAATGCCTGAACGGCAACGGGCAGCGTCTTTACCCTTCCATGCTGACCCAGCATCAGTGAAGGCAGAAGGTAATCGTTCCATATCCACATACCGTTCAAGATGGTGACTGTTGTTATGACCGGCTTTAAGAGCGGCAGTATGACCCTAAAGAAGGTCCCTTCCGGAGAACAGCCGTCTATTGCGGCAGCTTCCTCAAGATCATAGGGAACACCCTTTATAAAGCCCGCAAGTATAAAGACCGTCATGGCCCCGCCGAAACCGCAGTATGCAAAAACGATACCGGATACGGACTGGAGCATATCGATCCCGACAAACTTCCCCACATCACGGAAGGTCGAGATCAGGGGCAGCATTACTACCTGAAAAGGTATGATCATCGACGCTATAAAGGTCATATAAATGGCGATCGACCATTTCTTCCTGTTGTTACGGCTAATGACCCATGCTGCCATGGCCCCGAGGATGGCAAGAAGGACCAGTGAGATGACTGTGATTATGGCAGATGTCCCGAATGCATACCAGAAATTAAAGTTCGTATTGTTCACGACCGATGAAAGATTGGTCTTAAGCTGTGCAAATGATGTTCCAAGAAAGCTTACCGGGCTTGCCACTATAGAAGCCTGGTTCTTAAATGCATTGAGCACGACCAGATAAAAAGGGAACAGAATATATACAGCTATAACTATTCCGACTACGGTACATATGACCGCTCGGGCCTTTGCTTCTTTTCCTACCTGTCTTCCTTCACCCATTACAGTTCCACCTCCTTCTTATTGGAAATACGGACCTGGATAAGGGATACGATGGCAAGTATGATAAAGAAGAATACTGCCTTTGCCTGACCCAGTGCATAATTGTTCTTGGATATCGCAGTGTTGTAAATATTAAGTGCCAGCATCTGTGTTCCGTTCGAAAGATAGTTGCCCATGAAATTTGGAACCGAACCGGCGCCGTTTGTCAGGGCCATATTTACATCAAATTGTTTGAAGGCACTTGTAAGCGTAAGGAAAGTACATATCGTGATAGTCGATGCTATCATGGGTATCTTGATCTTAAAAAGGGTCTGGCTGGAGTTGGCTCCGTCTATCTTGGCAGCTTCAAGAACCTCTCCCGGTATCTGTGTAAGACCCGTGATGTAGATCAGCATGATATAACCCGCATACTGCCATATATAAACGATGACTATGGCAAAGAGAGCCGTTTTCGACTGGGCAAGCCATGAGATATTTCCGGTCATGCTTATAAGAACGTTGTTGAAAACGAACTGCCAGATATAACCGAGAACGATACCGCCGATCAGGTTGGGGAGGAAATACGAAGCCCTGAAAAAGCCGCCGCCTTTAAGGCCCGATGTACACAGCAGCGCCAGCAGAAAGCCCACCAGATTGATAAGAACCATATTAAGAACAACAAAAATGAAAGTGATCAGTATGGACCATATAAAAGCAGGATCGCTGAACATAGTCGTGTAATTACCGAAACCGATCACATTATTAAATCTTATTCCCGTCCAGTCGGTAAAGGAATAACAGATACCGAGGACAAGCGGGATTATGACCGTTACCGCAAATGTGAACAGGAGCGGAAATAAGAATATAACATACACTATGCTCCTATGGTGCTTCAGCGTAGGAAAGATATACAGCCCCACAAAGAAAAGGACTATTCCCAGTACAAGCATCATCCCCCGGATCGAATCCCCGCTTCCGGCAAAGGCCATGACAAGAGATACCACAACTCCTATCACTCCCAGTGCCATTACCGTCAATGACATAAATCTCTTAACACTAACTTCCATCAGATCACCCCGTTTCCTCATTAGTCAAACATATATCCAACAGATCCGAAATCCGGTCCAGAATATGATCGGCGCCGGAATTAACAGCCGACCCTATGGCGGCGGATCGCATCCCTCCTGCCTTTGCAGCCTGTATACCTGCATCGGCGTCTTCAACGACAAGGCAGTTTTCTGGTGGAATACCCAGCATCTTTGCCGCAAGGAGAAAGACTTCCGGATCCGGCTTTGTCTTTTTTATCATAGTGCCATCAGATACCGCTTCAAAGTATCCGCCAAGATCGGTCCTCTCCAGTATGAACTTTGTGTTCTTACTGGATGATCCGACTGCCAGATGGTATCCTCTCTCCTTAAGAGCCTTAAGAGTTTCTCTTACATCTTCCGATACGTCCTCCGGCTTCATTTGGGCCAGAAACTCCCTGTAGGTCTCATTCTTCCGGTCAGCCATCTCCTTCTTCTCCCTTTCCGAAAATGGCTCTCCCTCCCAGCGTTCAAGGATTATCTCAAGGCTCTCGCTTCGTGAGACACCCCTAAGTCTTTCGTTTATCTTCTCGTCAAAGTATATTCCCAGCCTGTCACTTAACTTCTTCCAGGCCAGATAATGAAACCTGTCGGTATGAACGAGCACACCGTCCAGATCAAAGATCACAGCCCGTGTGTCCATGGCTTCTCCTTTCCGATCATCTCTTCCTTATCGAAGAACTTAAAAGCACATCCCTCTCCTTCGGTAAGTTCCATTACCGCCTTATCTTCATCGACCGAAAGCTTAAGCTTTCTTCCCATGTAAGAGAAGGGGAAGGAATAGCTCCTAAGGCCTTTCGGAAGGAAGGGGCTTATATGAAGTCCGTCCTTTCTTATCCTAAGTCCTGCAAAGCCGTTTACTATGGCCATATAGCAGCCACCCATATTGGCCGTATGGACTCCATCCTTTGTATTCTCATGCCGGTTCAGAAGATCAAGCTTGGCGCTGTCCCCGAAATATGAAAGCGCTTCATCATGAAGTCCCAGCATGGAAGCCGTCATTGAGAAAACACAGGTTGACAGGGACGAATCATGGGTTGTTATCTTCTCATAATACCTGAAGCTCTTTTCCATCGTTTCTCTGGATGCAAGATCCGGAAAGAGGAAGTGTGCCAGTACCGTATCCGCCTGTTTGCACACCTGATATCTGTACAGATGAAGGGGATGATAATGCAGCAGCAGAGGGAAATCCTCTTTGGGTGTCGATGCAAGATCCCATACAGGCTTATCAAGAAAAGCATCATCCTGGGGATTGATACCGTAATCTTCATCATATGGAAGATACATGGCATCCGCAGCCTTCTTCATAGCATCTATCTCGAGATCCGTGATGCCCAGATCTTTTGTAAGCTTAATAACTTCGGTCCTGTCTCTGTACTTCTCATAGAGATCTGCGGCACATCTGAGGTTATAAGCTGCCGATGCGTTGGTATAGTAATTATTGTTGACCATACAGGTATATTCATCGGGTCCGGTCACTTCAAATATGTTAAATCTCCCTTTCCTGTCATATACACCCGTATCCAGCCAGAGCCTTGCCGTTTCGATCAGCATCTCAAGTCCCATGGTCAGCAGGAATTCATCATCCCCGGTAGCCTGATGATAAGAGATGACGGCATAGCTTATGGCACCGTTTATATGATAGGCTGCGGTCCCGCTGGGGAAATATCCTGAGCACTCCACTCCCGTGATGGTCCTCCAGGGATAAAGGGCTCCCTTTTTATGACCTACCAATGCCGCATTCTCCCTGGCCGCAGGAAGGGTTGAATATCTGTAGGCCAGTATGTTCTTTGCCAGTGCCGGATCCGTAAGGATAAAGAAAGGCACGACATACATTTCCGTATCCCAGAAGAAATGTCCTTCATATCCTTCGCCCGAAAGCCCCTTTGCAGCCATCCCCGAATGAGGATCACGCGGGGCTGCGCACAGAAGCTGGTACATGTTGAAGCATACCGCGTCTTCCAGTTCCTTATCACCATCTATGCTCATACGGGATCTTTCCCAGAACTTTGACAGATAAGCTTTCTGCTCATCATAAAGCTGTTTGATGGATATGACCGTCACGCGCGAAAGAAGGCCCGTGACCTTTTGTCTGGGCTCCTTTTCCCGGATGCTGTCAGAAAAAGCCGCATACTTCAGCAGGGTCACTTTCCTTCCCTTACGGAGGGGGATCCTTATCCTGGTTATAAGACTGCCGCCTTCCTCCCGTATCATGCTCTCGGCTTTATCATCGGCAGCTATGATGTGCTCGGTCGCTGCCGCGATAACGACACCACTTTCTTTCGTTTTTGTAACCGAATACGACATGGACCCTTTATAGGCAAGTTCCTGCCTTGTAAGATAGCAGGGACTCTCATCTGCAAGTCTGGGGTCATCGGGGTCAGAATAATTTGCCACCTCGGGAGTGTGCCAGGAATCAAACACTGCTTCGCCTGTAAAATCTATCGCTTCTATCTCATACTCTATGGTAAAGAGTTCCTTTATGGCAAAATGTGCCATACGGCGGATACGGACGGCAAGTTGGCCTCCTGAGCTTAAGCTGTAGTGCGTTAAACGTTCCGTGTAACCTTCGCCCATATCAAGGACACGTTCGGCATCTGTCACCTTACAGGAGAAAGGATCGATCTCCTGCCCGTTCACGGTCAGCCTTATGGTCTGTGTATCACAGATGTTCAGCATGGTCTGCTTCTTCTCTACCAGGTTGCAAAGGCTTTCCGCCTGCTTCATGGGTATGATCTCATAAGCCCCGGCCAGATACTGTCCACGCATTGTCGGGAAGTGTTCGGGCACGCCTTCTTCAAGCGTGCCGCGAATCCCGATGTAACCGTTCGCGCTGCAAAACAGCGTTTCATGGAGGTTTAACTCCTTCGGTTCATAATTCTCTTTTCGAGTTATCTTCATACTAGTTTGCATAATAGTTGCTACATACCTGCTGAAGTGTGTCAAGGAACGTCTTTGCATCCGGGAAGTTACCCATTGCGAAATCCTGGAAAACAACACCTGTAGCATTCTGTCCGATACCTTCCTTCATTGAAAGCCAATGCCATGAAGATGTCTTACCTGCTGCCGTATACTCGGCTATGGTCTTTGCGAAAGGATCATCCGGTGCATGTGTGTTTGAAGCATAGGGTGAGATAAATCCGCAGTCTTTTGCAAGTATCTCCTGACCGCCGTCATCTGCTGCGCACCATGCAAGGAACTTCTTGGCTTCTTCTACGTTGCCGTCCTTGTATACGCCCCACCAGTTGGGTGAATTCGTAAGGATGGTATCCTGTCCTTCGATGAATGCGTAAGGGATCATACCGATCTCAAAATTGCCTGCCTGTGCATATGCATCCTTGTCATCGTTCATAAGGGTGGCGCCTATCCATGAACCCTGTGTAACGAAAGCATATTTGCCTGATGCGAAGCCCAGAACCTGCTGGTCATATGTTCCCGAAACACCTGCAGGGTCTGTATACTGGTTGAAGAGCGCAACCATCTCAGCCCAGGGAGTAGCACGTTCCATGTCGAGCTTTCCGCCATCCTTGAACATATCGATATAGGTTGTATCGTCTCTCTTAAGTCCGCTGTCAAAATATGTTCCGAATACGTGCTGACCGGGTGACCACCAGAGCTGTGAAGACTCTGTGTAGTAACCGAGAACGGATGTAAGTCCGAGCTCTTCTTTCTTGGAGTCGATCGTCTCAAATGCTGCTTTCATGCTCTCGGGACCTGTGATCGACTTGGGATCAACGCCAGCCTTTGCAAGGATGTCTGCGTTATATGCAAGGCCTATAGCCTCTGTTGTTGTGGGGAAGCCGTAAACAGCACCGTCTCTTACATATTCAGCCTCGGTATCTTCAACCCAGCTTTCACCGGACAGATCTGCAAGGAGGCCTTCCCATGTGGGATAATGGATATCGCCTTCAAATACGAAGATATCGGGCATGTTGTCTGCCTGGTAATATCCTTTAAGTGTTGCCTGTGTGTCGATACCGCCGCCGAGTGATTCGATGACTACGGGAACCCCTGTCTTCTCTTCATAAGCCTTGGCAAGCTTCTTAAGTCCTTCATCAACCTCTACCTTGTTGTTTACAAGTCTGATACCGCCTTCGGGTGTCTGGGCCGGAGCCGCTGCATCTGCCGTGTCTGCTGCGGGTGCTGCTGCATCTGCCGGAGCAGGTGCTGCACAGCCGCCAAGAACCGTTGCAGCTGCAAGTAAGATAGCAAAAACTCTCTTCTTCATATGTTTCCTCCTTTATTGTCCCGCCTGTCAAAACATACAAACGGGGTACATGTTTTTGTGATTTCATTATGAAATGTTCACTATTCAAAACTCAAGGGCAGCCTAATTTTTTGTTGAAAAGTAATAAAAAAAGCACGAATCTTTATGGTCATTGACCGATTCGTGCTTTGATTTTAGTAAAATATCGATTATTTTAGTAAAATCTACGGATGTTTTACTTATATTTTACGAAAATCCTTTGTTGTCTTTCTCCATTTGACCCTTGCGCCTATACGCACCGTGTCGTAATCTCCCTTTTCCTCAAGTATCCCCACAAGGGCCTGGGCGGCAAGGTAACCCCTCTCATAATCGGGTACCGTCACAGTGGTAAGCTCCGTATAACGGGATACGATTATATCATCAAATCCGGCCACAGCTATATCATCGGGTACCTTAAGGCCGTTCTGCTTGAACATCCTGATGGCTCCCAAAGCCATCATGTCATTTGCACAGACAAGGATCTGCGGCATATCCTCTGACAGCATAAGTATACGGGCAGCCTGTGCGCCTGACTTCTCGCGCCAGTCACCCTCATGATAATCCGTACGGGAAAAGGGTATATCATGTTCTTTCAGAGAATCACGAAAAGCTGCATACCTGTCCTTATTGTCAGCGGTGTTAAGTCCGGCAAGAAAGGCGAACTTCTCATAACCGGCCTCTATCAATCCGTCTATGAGCTGTTTTTCCGCCGCGTAATTATTCACGACTATGCTTTTGACCCCCCTGCATTCTATCTCTCTGTCAAGTACTATGACGGGGATCCCCTTTTTTGCCACACTCTCTATATCGGCATCTTTCGTTTTTACATCGTTGACTATACATCCGCATACTACCTCAGGATCCGAATAACGCGTAAAATTCTCACCCGTACATATAAGCATGCTGTAGCCTTTTGAATTGAGGAAATCACTGATGCCGTGCAGGATGTCAAGGTAGTACAGGGCATCAAAATCACTTATGTTGCATATGACCGTCAACGTGCTCTTCTTTTTTACCGACGGGATCTCATAGCCGAGCTCAGCCGCGATCTCAAGGATCTTTTCCCTTGTGGCATCCGAAGCACTCTTTTTGTTGTGAAGAACATTTGATACGGTGGATATGGATACTCCCGCCCTCCGGGCTATGTCCCTGATACCTGCCATGTCTTTCTCCTTATGTGGTCCCTTCTTTGCTGTATGAATGATTGTAACATACTTTGATAAAATGTTGTTGACTTTTATCATATACATGATACAAATGGAGTAATATGGGATGTACCTTCCCAAAGGTGATCCCCGGTACACGGTCTGTTCAGGAAAGGAGGCCTTTTATGGAAAACGAAAAAAAAGCATGGTGGAAAGAAGCCGTAGTCTATCAGATATATCCCAGAAGCTTTGCCGACAGCAACGGGGACGGTATAGGTGATCTGGCCGGGATAACCGCTCATCTTCCCTATCTGAAAGAACTTGGGATCGATGTGATATGGCTTTCCCCCATATATAAGAGTCCGAACGACGACAACGGATATGATATCTCCGACTACAGGGACATCATGACCGAATTCGGGACCATGGAAGACTTTGACCGGATGCTTTATAAAGCACACAGTCTGGGCATCCGTATAGTCATGGATCTGGTTGTCAATCATACCTCGGATGAACACGAATGGTTTATAAAAAGCAGGTCTTCAAAGGACAATCCTTACAGGGATTATTATATCTGGAAAGACGGAAAGGGCGATCTTCCTCCAACTAACTGGCAGTCACTCTTTTCAGGCTCATCATGGCAGTATGATGAAACTACAGACCAGTATTATCTGCACTGCTTTACAAAAAAGCAGCCCGACCTTAACTGGGATAATGAAAAGGTCAGAAACAGTGTATACGACATGATGACCTGGTGGTGCGAAAAAGGTATAGACGGTTTCCGTATGGATGTCATCTCAATGATCAGTAAGGATCCTGCGTATCCGGAAGGTCCTCTGGTGGATGGTCTGTACGGTGAGCTCCTGCCCTATGTGGCAAACGGTCCGCATGTACATGAGTATCTGCAGGAGATGAACCGGCGTGTACTGTCAAAGTACGATATCATGACAGTCGGTGAAACTGCCGGGGTGACCCTTGAGGAGGCCATGAAATATGCCAATAACGAAGGGACCGAGCTTAATATGGTCTTTCATTTTGAACATGTTGATACAGATGCCACTACCACACCCATACTGGGAAAATGGGGATATGATCATCCGGATCTGACAAAGCTACGCCCCATCCTCAACAAGTGGCAGACAGGACTTGAGGGAAAAGCCTGGGGAAGCCTCTACTGGGACAATCACGACCAGCCAAGGGTAGTATCCCGTTTCGGTAACGATTCACCAAAGTACCGGGGCCTGTCGGCAAAAATGCTGGCAACACTCCTTCACATGATGAAAGGTACCCCCTATATCTACCAGGGTGAGGAACTGGGCATGACCAATATGACCTTCACATCCGTTGACGACTGCCGGGATGTAGAGGAGATCAATGCCTACAGGCAGTATGTGACAGACCATAAGATGATCTCTTCCGAAGAGATGCTCAAGTGTTTTTCGGCAGTCGCAAGGGATAACGCCAGGACCCCGATGCAGTGGGATGACAGCAAAAATGCTGGATTTTCAACCGGAGATCCGTGGATAAAGGTCAATCCCAATTACAGACAGATAAATGCCGCCTCACAGACAGATGATCCGGCCTCGGTCTTTAACTATTACAAAAAACTCATAAAGCTCCGTCATGAAAATGAGATAATTGTTTACGGGACCTTCTCCCCTCTTCTTGAGGACAGTGAGCAGATATATGCATATGAGCGCCATTACAATGATCAAACCCTGACGGTTGCCTGCAACTGGACCGATAAAGAAACGAAATGCAGCCTCTTCGACTGCATTTCGGGTAGAGAACTCATATCAAACTATGACGAGCACAAAGCCGGTATCCTTCAGCCTTACGAGGCAAGGGCCGTGCTTCATTAGCCGGACCGTAAAGCACATCCGGTAAAGATGGCTGCCGCCTTAAACCATCTCTTCGAGAACGGCGGCAGCACTCTTCAGCATCTTTTCTATCCCGGAAGGATCCTTACCGCCGGCCTGAGCCATGTTATCTCTTCCTCCGCCGCCTCCGCCTACCATTGGCGCAAGCTTCTTGATCATATTGCCGGCATGGGCACCTTTTTCTATGGCACCTTTGCCTGCCATTACGACAAGGTTTGCCTTACCGTCCTTTTCGGCGGCCAGTACAAATACTCCGTCCGGATACTTATCTTTCATCTGATCTGCCAGATCACGTAGGGCATTCATATCTGCAGAAGGTACGGAAGCTGCGATGAGCTTGACGCCCTTTACTTCCTCGACCCTGTCGGATATATCACCCACGGCATCTTTTGCCGCCTGGGATCTGAGCTTTTCAAGCTCGCTCTTTAAGCCCTTTATCTCCTCATTCATCTTACCCAGTCTCTCGTTAAGAGTGGCGGGAGTTGCTTTTACGGTATGGGCTGCCTCTTTTAAGCCCCTTTCCATCTCTTTGTAATACTTGAGGACAAAGGCTCCTGTGATACCTTCTATCCTTCTGACACCTGCTGCGATACCACCCTCGGATATGATCTTGAAGCAGCGGATATCTCCGGTATTCTTTACGTGGGTACCTCCGCACAGCTCCTTGGAGAATTCACCCATCTTAACAACTCTTACGACATCCCCGTACTTCTCTCCGAAAAGTGCCATGGCTCCGGATGCTTTTGCATCCTCTATGGACATGATATCGGTCGCAACGCTTATATCCTCCATTATCTTTTCGTTGACTATATCTTCGACCTTTTCGATCTCTTCTCCTGTCAGGGCCCTGCCAAAGGAGAAATCAAACCTTGTCCTCTCACCGTCCTGATATGAACCCTGCTGCTTGACCTCATCACCCAGTACAGTCTGAAGGGCTTTCTGCAGAAGGTGGGTAGCCGAATGGTTCCTGCATGTATCGGCACGGTTTTGGGGATCCACGCATAAGGTGACCTTATCTCCCACACTTATGGTCCCACTTGTTACGACGCCGGCATGTCCCACCCTGTTTGCGGGAAGCTTTATGGTCTCCCTTACAGTAAAGAGAGCACCATCCGGACCTGTGATCGTTCCGAAGTCACCCTTCTGTCCTCCCATTGTTGCATAGAAGGGGGTCTTATCGGTAACAAGTATACATTCCGTACCCTCACCGGCCTTATCCGTAAGCGCATCGGCCGCTATGGCCACGATACACCCTGTGTCTTTTATTGTATCGTATCCGGTAAATTCCGTTCTTATCTTATCATCAAGTCCATCAAATACGGCAAGTTCTTCCGCCCCGGCTGACAGGGCAAAGCTTGCGTTTTCCCTGGCTTTCTTCTTCTGCTCTTCCATGGCCGCACCAAAGCCGTCTTCATCAACCTTCATTCCCTTTTCCGCTGCCATCTCAACGGTAAGTTCCAGTGGGAAGCCAAAGGTATCATAGAGATAAAAAGCGTCCTTACCGGATATGGTATCAGATCCTTCCCGGGCAGACATGATCTTTACGAACTCCTTCATACCGTTCTCAAGTGTTGCCGTAAAACGGTCGATCTCCTTACCCAGCTCCTTCAGGACAAAGTCCCTGTTCGCCACCAGGTTGGGATAGGCTTCCGCATATACATCATCTATGAATATCTGCGCTATCTTAAGAAGATCATTTCCGGACAGAGATAGGATCCTTCCGTGACGTACCGCTCTTCTGATCAGTCTTCTGAGTACATATCCGGGGCCCCCGTTTGAGGGAACAAGCCTTGCCTCATCGCCTATGAGCATAACGGAAGTACGCATATGATCCGCAAGTACCCTCATAGAACGTGTCTTGTCAGTATCCTCGTCATATTTGGCTCCGGAAGCTTTTTCGATATATGAAATGGCTCCGGCAAAAAGATCTGTCATATAAACATCCTTGGTCCCGTTAAGAAAAGCAAGGTTTCTCTCAAGGCCCCAGCCTGTATCGACATTCTTGTTTTCAAGGGGTGTCAGATGTCCGTCCTTATACTTCTCATACTGCATGAAGACATCATTTCCAAGTTCTGTATACTTGCCGCAGGAACATCCGGGACCGCAGTCGGGTCCGCAGTCGGGCACATCCGCTATATAGAACATCTCAGAATCCGGACCGCAGGGGCCGTATTCCAGTCCCCACCAGTTATCCTCAGCCGGCAGATAGTAAATGTTTTCGGGTTTAAAGCCCGATGCTATACGGCACTGTGCTCCCTCTTCATCACGGGGCGCATTCTCGTCACCTGCGAATACGGTGGCGGCAAGATGATCGCTGTCAAAACCAAAGACCTGGGTCAGGAGCTCATAGCTCCACTTGCACCGGTCTTCCTTGAAATAATCTCCAAGGCTCCAGCTGCCCATCATCTCAAAAAAAGTCACATGAGACCTGTCCCCGACAGAATCTATGTCATTTGTCCGTACACATCCCTGAACATTGCACAGCCTGGTCCCCATGGGGTGTTTCTTCCCAAGCAGATAAGGCATAAGAGGCTGCATGCCGGCAACATTGAACATAACACCCGTTGATCCGTCGGATACAAGCGATACCGCACCGACATCAACATGCCCTCTTTCCTTATAGAATTCTTTCCATGTGTTTCTTAATTCTTTTGAAGTAAACTGTTTCATGATATCTCCTGATCTTACAATAGATTTATTCCTGCCTTCTCGGCGCTTCTTCTGTCCTTCTCGAGCCAGATGGAGCTTTGAACCTCACCGATATGTGCCCTCCGTAAAAAGAACATGCATATCCTGGACTGACCGATACCTCCTCCTGCCGTATAGGGAAGCTTACCCGCAAGTATGGCCTTATGGAAAGGAAGCCTGCTCCGGTCCGTGCATTTTGCTTTTTTAAGCTGTGACCTGAGTGCATCCTCATCAACCCTTATCCCCATGGATGAAAGCTCCAGTCCCATATCCAGCAGGGGATAATATACGATGATGTCGCCGTTAAGGGACCAGTCATCATAGTCGGGAGCCCTGCCGTCATGCGGCAGTCCGTTTGAGAGCCTGTCTCCGATCTGCATCAGGAAAATGGCCCCGTACTTTTTTGCCGCAGCGCTCTCCCGTTCCTTTGGAGTAAGATCCGGCCACTTATCGAGCAGTTCCTGGGTAGTTATGAATTTGATGCTCTCGGGCAATATGCACTTGATCTCGGGATGTCTGGAATTGATGAAGATCTCCGTATTCTTGAGTGCTTCATATACCTTCCTTACTATGGACTTAAGGGTCGACAGGGTCCTGTCCTTTTTGTTTATGATCAGTTCCCAGTCCCACTGGTCCACATAGAGTGAATGAAGATTATCCGTATCCTCATCCCTGCGGATGGCTGTCATATCGGTATAAAGACCCTCGCCCGTTTTAAAACCGTAATCACAAAGAGCCTTTCTCTTCCATTTGGCAAGCGAATGGACTATCTCAACTTCCGCATCATCCTGTTCCCTGATACCAAAGGTCACGGGACGTTCCACACCGTTTAAGTTATCATTAAGGCCCGATGAGGGTCTTACAAACAAAGGTGCAGACACACGGGTCAGATTAAGCTCCTTTGCAAGCATTCTCTCAAAGTAGTCCTTGACCTCCTTGATGGCGATCTCCGTTTCTTTTATAGATGACGGGCTCTTATATCCGTCCGGTATTATGATGCTCATGATGTTCTCCTTACTCCCAGTATGCCCCGATCCTCATGGACATGATCTTTTTTATATCCTGGATAAACCTATTATGAAAGCCTCTCGGGGATCATTCTTATCAGTCTTTCAAGTTCGTTAAGTATAGGCTCATGGTATACGGCGGCTTCATCCCACTTTCCTTCTTTTATAAGTTCGTTGGATATTGTCGCCATCTCAACAAGAGCTTTCGCTCCAACGCTTCCGCCGGATCCCTTGAGACCGTGGACCAGTATCCTGTACCCTTCAATATCCCCTGCCGAAAATGCGGCCGCCATATCTTTTACGGTCTTCGTTATCTCCTTCAGGAAGGTGTCAAGAACAAGCCTGTAGAAATTCTGATCATTGTCATAGATCAGAAGGCATCCTTCCTCATCGATCCCGTCTTCGGCTCCGAAAATTCTTTTGTCCATAGATCCCGCCTCTTGTTAAGATCCAGATCAGATACAAAAACAATGATTAATTATATACATTCACCGTAAAATACGCAAGATGACATATATAGCTCTTAGGCTATTTTCGTTTTCGTGGTTGACAAAAGAACATTTGTTCGATATAATTATTTATATCGAACATTGATAATTAAAGATATTGGGTTGCTTTCTAAATATTACCTTGAATAGCGTAAAATCTTGAAGGTATTAGGCTGAAACAAAACAAAGGCCTTAGTTCGTATTCAAAGCATATATGTATCCTGAATTAGATCAGGTAGAGGCATCAGGCTAGTGCCATTAAAAGATCGGGGTAGAAAAACCTCGGGAATTTAAAAATATCAACCATGAGTTGGTAAATAGCCAACAGCTATAATGGATATCCGATATATTGATTCAACATTCTCGAATTTCCCCGTAAAATCAACGATTTGCGGGGATTTTTCTTTGGTGAAATAGTTGAATTATTTTGCATTCCCTTAAGATTTCCCTTAGACATAATAGGGTTATGACATGAAATCGGAGAGTAATAGAAGATGGAATTGAAACGATTGACAGATCATATATGGATTATGCCGTTTGAAGCAGAAAGGGACCGTCCGAATCTTGGCTATGTGAAGGGAGACAACTGGAGCATGGCAATTGACGCCGGACATTCTGCGGCACATACAAGGGATTTTTATGGCTTATTGAAAAAGGAAAACCTGCCGTTGCCTGTTTTGACGGTTATTACTCATTGGCACTGGGATCATACTTTTGGAATGCATGCCGTGAACGGGATTTGTTTGGCCAATGCGAAAACAAATAGGTACCTTTCGGAATGGAAGGTAAAAATAGAAATGAATGGACCGGATGAATTCTTTGGTATCCATGAAAGTATCAGAAGAGAATATGGCACAGATGCCAAAGTAGTTGTCAAAGATGCAGATATTATATTCTCCGGGGAGATTACGTTTGACCTTGGCGGGTGCAGGGTTAAGGTTTTCCAGGCAGAGGCCCCGCATACTGATGATTCAACTCTCATATATGTAGATAACGACAATACACTATTTCTTGGTGATGCTACCGGAAATGATTTCTTTACAGGAATAAAACGGACTGATCTTTGTGCAAAGCTGGCCGATACTATCAAAGAGATCAATCCGGAAATATGTGTAGAGGGTCATTGGACACCAGTAAATGTGCAAGATACATTGAATGATTTGATGTACGGAATGTGAAAAAGCCCATTAATATAGATAACAAAATCTGGTAATGTGAAACCTGGAAAAGTTGAAACTGATTTGAAACAGAAATCAAACCGGATACCATGGGCCTTCCACCTTTCCTATAAATCAACGGGTTCAAGGGGCTTTTGAAAACGGTTAGTTGCTTCGAGTCCCACTATCCACCCGAATGATTTCCCCGTAAGCTTATGCTTGCGGGGATTTGTATTTGTAAGATAGTATTGAGAAAACAGAGACTAAGTGGTATAGTATATGTAAGAAATGCTTACATTCTTACGGAGGTGTGT
>JAILLI010000010.1 GCA_024693225.1 Lachnospiraceae bacterium | reverse complement strand
ACTGTAGTTCCGGGCCATCCCGCCCTCATCCGTTCCGGGAAGCTCTTCGGACCGGTATGTATCGTTATCGAGCGATATCTCTATATTTGCCGGCCCATCCGATACATACCCGACATCTATCGTATATGTTCCGGGGCGAAGGGACAGGCCCCGAAGGAGCAGATGCCGCGTCCCGTCCTCATCGCAGGTCTCCTTTACGGCAGAAAGATCGGCATTATATGAAGAAGCCTTTCTTACCGACAGGATCAAAAAGAAGGACACAGCGATAAGGACCAGCGTGATCGCCATACAGGCTGTCCGCTCTGCCCTGTTAAACCTCTCGTATTTAGCTTTGATCCTACTCCATGGACATCTGTTCATCGATCCATTCCACCCTGTCCTTATAGAATCCGATCATGTTGTCGCAGTACTCGTCATAGCTGTCCCCACGCTCGAGCACAGTCACCCACTCGTTGGCATGGCCGTAGAGCAGGTAGTTCAGATATGCGTCAGCCCCCAGGGCCCTGCGCTGCCGGGAAAATTCCTCTATCCCCTCAAAGAGGGCCTCTCTTACTCCGCCCTCATGGTATTCCCGGATAACAGCCTTGGCAAATTCCTCATTCTCAAAAAGGGGCTTATACCATCCCCCTTCCCTTATCTTCCATCCGTAAGGGGTGTCAAATTCAACTCCCAGCTTGGGTGTGGGACATCCCAGGGTCAGATCCATGTCCCATACGGGTCCTAAATACATCTTTCCTTCTGCCCCCTTATAATACATATATACCCCTCTCTCCCAGGCATCTATGTTCATGGAAGCCTCCTGGATCCAGTAGTACCTGGCAAGATTGGAAAGGTCGCACACACTCTCAAGATCCGATCCGGGGTCTTCAACGGCATCGATAAAACGCTGGAAGGCCTCTCTTGCAGCCACTGTTTCCTCAGAAGACGCCTCCTCGGGAAAGATCAGCTCTGCCACGGGCTTATCCGTCCCTTCGTTAAACCAGGTCTTTGACCTGTAGGGTATGGGGATGATGGGATCGTCCGGCTGCTTCCTGTAGAAGTAATCTCCCTGTCCCAAAGGGGCCTGATCCTTATCGACCGCTATCTTGTTGGTCAAGGTGTAGACGCCCTCATATTTTCCGTCAACATAGAGGTTAACGGACTGCATGCCGGGCTGGTAGCTGATCCCCATATTCTTGCAGACAGCGTTAAAGACGGTATTTCGTATAAGGGATACGTCAAAAGCATTACCTATCAGATTCCAGTTCTTGTTGTTGCCAAGTCCCAGAAGATTGCGGGACTTCTTGAGCCTCAGGCTGTATGACTTCTTGCTCTTGCATACTTCCCAGCTCGATGCCCCCCTTCCCTGAAGGGATGCCTCTGAAAAAAATGAAAGGGCAGGGTTGATCTCCTTACCTTCTGCGCATACGTGCACACTTCCCTCGCAGATGATGTCTTTGGTCTCAGACCCTACCATGGCTTCATAGACTGCAGGATCATTTGATTCAAAGTAGAGGGTGGGAAGGACGTGCCTGTCTGTCACCACCTCCCAGTCTCCTATCATAACCTTTCCGGTAAAGTCATAAACCTTCCTTGCGAGGAGTTCCCCTTCCATATCCCTTATATATACTGTGACGGCCCTTTCATCGACACTTTCGGGAAGAAGCAAATGTATGTATCCGTCTCCTATGCTGTAGCTTTCCACATCAGCGGGAAGCCCCCTGTTCTCGGCCGCCGAAGCAAGGAGGTCGAAGTAGGGAAGGGTCAGTATCTCCTCATCCGTGTATCCGAGGGTTGGTCTGGCAAGCCTGGCATCACTTACCCTCTCGCACAAAAGAGCCCCTGCCAGAGCAGCGACTCCTATGACCGACATTATGATCAGTGATCTTATGCTTCTGTTCAATGTCTATCCCCTGAATTCCCCGTCATGGGCAACAAGCGATACGGTATCGACCCCGCTTATATCCTTTATGGCCTTTACCATACCGTCCGCATCATTTACCCTGACCTCGAAGGCCGCGTTGGTCCCGGCGGATGTAACGTTGACTGACCTGACGCTTATGACCTTTCCGAAGGAAGCGGCTGCCTTTGAAATATCATCCGTTGACAGCTCTCCCGAATATCCCACGAAGAGTATGTTACCGGTCTTACGGCCGGGTATGACCTTTAGTACCACTATGGCTATGGTAACTGCCACGGCAAGCACTATGGCTACCTTATAGAGGCCGGCCCCGCATATGATGCCGGTACCTATGGACCAGAAAAGGAAGAGGAGGTCGATAGGCTCCTTGATGGCAGTTCGAAATCTTACGATGGAAAGGGCACCTACCATACCAAGGGAAATGACCAGGCTCGACTGCATAGCCATTATGATACCCGCAGTAACAAGGGACATGGCCACCATGGATATATTGAAGTTCTTGGAATAAAAGGCATTTTCCGTGATAAGGTAATATACCTCGAAGAGGTAGATGGCTATGATAAAGGTTATCCCCAGTGTTGCAAGTATCTCGGCGACCGTTATATCCGATCTTGAAAACCCGTTCATAAGGCTGCTCGCCAGTACATCTTTAAAACTCATGATACATCTCCCGTCATATTTCCGGTCTGTGCCAGTGCGTACTTGGAACAGCTGCACCTGCAAAGACCCATTCCTCCAAGGACTGCCGCGATCTCATCAGGCAGGAACTCATCATACTTGATCTCGAGTATGTGCCTGTTATCGGCAAGTACCGCCCTTCCGGGAAGCCTTTCCCCGAACATCCCGGCAAAGTCCTCCGATACGGTCACGTTCCTGTCAAAGGTGATCCTGACATTTCCTATATCATATACATATGCGCTGCGCTCGTAATCAATGATGCAGACCGGCCGGTACATCCCGTTCATGATCCGCATCAGGTACTTCTCATATACCCTCTCCGATCCCTTATCCTCTCCGGTAAGGCCCAGCAGTGCCTCTATCCTCTCTGCCCGGTCCCCGAAGACCAGCCTGTCATAAAGGTCCCTGCCGATACGTGCTGTCATCTTGGATATGGTATCCCTGTGCCTTATCTTGATCTCGGCGGATATGGTATCGCTGCTGCAGTCATATGTTCTGATCCTGTATTTTTCTCTGGGGGATACTCCCGCCATGTTCTGGCGGTAACACTCAAGTGTCGGACTGTCAAAATAGATGCTCCGGACCCTGTAATGATCCCCCTTCTGGTGGATATCCCGCCTCATAAGGGGGCTGATCCGGTTTGCCACATCGGCGAGCAGATCGTCGCCGACTATGTACTTTTGTTCTTTCCTGTATCCCTTCATATACTACCAAATAGTATCAAATACGCCCATCTTTCGCAACCGTCACTTTTATTTCACTTCTCAGACGTGTCGAATATATGATCAGTTCCCTGACCGGAAGACCCCTTATCTGTGACAGGGCCATACCGTAATACTCCAACTGGGCCCTGTATCTGTTTACCAGCATCTCCTCGTCACTGACCCTGTCAGTCTTGTAATCGACTATGGTGATCCCATCGTCCTCAGTAAAATAGGCATCGATTATACCCTGGACCAGGACCGTTTCATCTCCCTGAGGCATGCCTATGACAAAGGGCTGCTCCCTGTAGAGTCTCCCTGCATCCGCGGCAGATTTCATGCGCCTGCCAAGTGCACTGTTGAGAAAGGCTGCCACGTCATCAGGTCTTATGGCATCGGCCTGTTCCCTGCTCATGCGGTGAAGACTGCACATTTTTTCAGTAAACTCGCGGACCAGGTCGGAACTGACCGGATCCCTCATGGATAGGCCTTCTTCACCATCAGCGGGCTTTTTGTCACCGGGCCTATCTTCGCAGATGTGCAAATTTGAATAATCCCACAACTCCATGATCCTGTGAAAGGCGCTGCCGTAGAAGGTCCCTCCCTTCTCGGTCTCACCCTCGGCCCTCATGAAGGCGGGTATATACCTGTCGGGCTTTGTCTCGGCAAAGAGCTGCTCACCGTCCGGTGCCAGCTCAAGTCCCCTTGCTATCTCCTCTTCGATGGCCTTGTGCTTAAGGTCTGATACCGACAGTTTCTGACGAAGCTCCCTGTCTATGGGATAGGGGTACTCATTGGCTGCATATCTTAGAAATTCAGGGATCCTGTTCTCTTCTTCCTTCCTGCCACGCTCATGATCCCTTACGATCTTCATTAAGCTGTCGGCGCTTTCCTCCTTCTCCACTATCCGGCCAAGTCTTCCGTACACAAGATCCTCCGGCAGGACATAGGAGACATCGATATCCTTAAAGCCATCCGGGCCATATGCCGCATTTAACATATCAAGGTAACTGTCCCATGACCCCGCCTGCCTGACCGGTCCGCCCAGAGAGTTTCCGTCCCCGCATCCGACCATGATCAGCTTGTCTCTTGCCCGTGTCATGGCAACGTACAGTAGCCTTATCTCTTCGGCAACGGCTTCCCTCCTGTTCGCTTCCCTGATCAGCTCTTTGGGAAGGGTAGTCCCATATATCCTGCGGTCAGG
>JAILLI010000042.1 GCA_024693225.1 Lachnospiraceae bacterium | reverse complement strand
AACGGCTCGGGTAATCCCTGGGTAGACAACGGAGGACGTGCATATGAGGGCCTTCATGTCCTGTCCAATCTGGTCGGAGCCATCCGGGAAGAGGATGCACCGTATAAGGAAGCCCTGGTCTTTGATCCCAACCGTTCCTATATAACATCCAAGGATTTTGCACAGCTGCGGAGTGCGGATTATATCAAAAGCACTGACAAAAACGGTATCAAGAAGGCCATCATGGAGCATGGCGCGGTCATCGCCTCATACTATAATGACACCAAAACTTATTTTGACTTTGATAATAATTCCTACTTCTGCAATGTGAAGGATATTAATCATGTTGTGGCGATCGTCGGATGGGATGATAATTATTCAAGAAACAAATTTTTACATAAGCCGAAAGGAAATGGGGCATGGCTGGTAAGAAACAGCTATGGACTTAACGATTACGGCAAGAAGGGATACCTGTGGCTGTCATATTACGATGTCAGTTTTAAATACAGTAAAGAGGTCATTGCGGTTGATGCTGACAGAAAAAAATTCGACAACTGCTATGCATATGACGGACAACCCATAAAAGATGTCATACGCTACGCGAAAAGCACCGACACCGTTAAGGTAAGGTACAAGGTCGGAAAAAACGAGAAAGTTACGGCTGTCGGATACGAGATCAGGACACCGAAAGTCATTACGGAGGTCACGGTCACAAACCTCAAGACCAAAGAATCCGTTACCGGAAGGCTTGATACGACATTTGCAGGGTTTCACACCATAAAGCTGGATAAGCCTCTCGAGGTGACTGACAGGGCAAATGTGCAGGTTGCACTTAAGTTTACTCCCAGAAAGGCTTCCCGTGTGGCCATAGTATGTGAAAAGGAAGGGTCTTTTACTCACGGACGCGGGGATTACAAGTATAAAGGGATATGTGATAAGGGCTTTACCATCGGAAAGAGAAAGGTGGCACGCGATCCCAGGATCAAACTGTACACAAATAACATGAAATAGACCTGTGGATAAAGAAAGGCAGAGTTTGTTGCCGTATATGGAAGAAGACGTGTCGGTAAAACATTTCTCATAAACGAGACGTTTGAAGGCAGGATCACTTTTCATCATGCCGGGCTGTCACCGCTTGAAATTGAAGGCAAGGGTGCTCTGATAGCACAGCTTTCTCATTTCTATTCCTCGCTTAAGTATTACGGAATGAAAGAGGAAAAAAAACCGGATAACTGGTTCGATGCATTCTATATGCTCGAAAGACTGCTTGATGAGAAAAATGATGGGAAAAGGAAGGTAGTCTTTCTTGATGAAATGCCATGGCTTGACACTCCGAGATCATTTGTTACAGCTTTTGAGGGATTTTGGAATACATGGGGGTGTTCCAGAAAGAATCTGTTGGTAATCGTGTGCGGAAGTGCCAATTCGTGGATAATGGACAATCTGATCAATAATCACGGAGGGTTATACGGAAGAGTCATGCGCGAGATCAAGCTGATACCGTTCACTATGAAAGAGAGCAGGGAAATGCTTGAAGAGGGAGGTGTCAGATTATCTGATTATGATATAGCCCAGAGTTATATGATGGTTGGAGGAATACCGTATTACCTTGGATATTTCAAAAGGGGGAATAGTGTCGCACAGAACATAGATGAAATGTTCTTTTCAAGATCAGCTGTCCTGAAAGACGAGTTTAACAGGCTTTTTACATCGGCATTTATTGCCCCGAAACGATCAAACAGATTGTAAGATTTTTGTATACCCGAAGATGCGGATATATGCGAAAAGAAATAGCTGCTAAAACAGGACTGAAGGAGGGAGAGAAGCTTTCAGAATGTCTAAATGCTCTGATCGCGAGTGACTTTGTCGTAAAGTATGTCCCCTTTGGTAAAAGCAAGAGAGAGGTTTACTACAAACTCGTGGATCCGTTCTGCTTGTTTTATCTGCATTTTGTCGATAATAGAGATTCTCTTTCAGTTGATTTTTGGAAACAGAACACTTCATCGCAAAATGTCATCAGTTGGAGAGGGCTGGCATTTGAAAACGTGTGTTTTGAGCATATAAAGCAGATCAAGGAGGCGCTCGGCATCAGGGCGGTAAAGACAAGTGAGTCGGCACTTATAAAAGGATGACGGGCAGGGAATGCAGTTGGACTTGATTGTTACCAGAGATGATAATATAGTCAATATGTGCGAGATGAAGTTCTATAACAAGGAATTCTCAGCCGATAAAGCATACTACAAGGAGCTTATGGAGCGTCAGGATATGCTTGAGGAAATGATCCCGTCAAGAATGGTTGTACATAATACTCTGATAACAACAGAGGGGCTGAAGTATAACGAATACAGTACAGTATTTGCCAATGTCATCACATTGAACGATCTGATGGTTTAAAGGACAAAGATATGTATTCTATTGCCTTTTCCCCCAACATGCCAATATATCGATAATGCAATAAGGGATATCGGAGCTGATACAAAATACAGAGCGTGGTAGTTAAAAGCAGTTGCGATTGCTCCAAGTATCACAGGTGCAACGCATACTCCCATACCCGAAAACGTCCAATAAGTCGTATCAGAGTCACAAAAAAACTCCCAAGGGGGGGCTTTTTCTAATTCCGGTTTTCTGAAACAGTAAGATATACTCTTGTTGATACCGTATTATATTTGAAGAGGCCGGAAGTGCTTAGAAGAGAATTATAAGGGACAGAAGATAGAAGAGGAGACAGGGGATAAGATCCGGAGGGAAGAGATGAAAACAAAGAATATGATCAAAAGAATTATAATAGTGCTGCTCACGGTATCAATGGTTTGTCCGAATATTGTTATGGCAGAACCGATTAATGAGCTTTCAGAAGAGCCTTCTGTTTCTGAAGATTATATCGTTTTAGAGGATGATGCCGCTGTATATGAAGAGGAAGAGGTATCCGGGGAAGACGAGACGGATGTGCCGGATGATGACAGTACAGAGGATGTCGATTCTGAAAAGGATATGGAGCCGGATGAGGTCGCCACGGATACTGATTATGCCGCGGGCGATGAGGTCAGTGACGGGACATACAAGGGAGTGATAAATGGATATAATACTGATACTGTGACGATAACAGGACTTGTGGGTAATAAAATTCCGGTAAATGCGTATATTCCTCGCAGTATTGCCGGGAAGAGAGTTACATACATAGGCTCCTGTGCGTTTAAGGATTCGAAGCTTAAGGGAACCCTGACAATCCCGGATAGTGTTCTGGGAATAGAAGGTGAGGCTTTTCTTGGGTGCAAAGGTCTTACTGGAAATCTAGTTATACCTGATGGTGTTAAGACTATTGAAAATGAGGCATTTAGAGGATGTAGCGGATTTACCGGAAATCTCAAGATACCCGATACAGTTACTAAGATAGATTATATGGCATTTATGGATTGTACGGGTTTTAATGGAAAACTGACGATAGGGAATGGAATTACTGATATCGCTAGTGATACTTTTAGTGGATGTAGTGGACTATGCGGAGAACTTGTGATACCGAATAACGTTACTAAGATTAGATCATCGGCATTTTATATGTGTACAGGATTTACAGGTGATCTTACGATTCCGGATAGTGTAACTCAAATTGGGGGGGGTGCTTTTTTTGGATGTAGTGGATTTAATGGAAATCTTAAGATTTCAAATAATGTTAAAAAGATAGAGCATAGTGTTTTTTGCCGATGCGAAGGATTAAAAGGGGAGTTGATAATCCCAGAAGGGGTTACAAGTATTGGTAGTCAAGCATTTGGTTCTTGCAGTGGATTTACAGGGCGGTTAAAAATTCCTGATGGGGTTATAAAAATAGGCGATACAGCATTTGCTTTTTGTAGTGGATTTACAGGGAATATCGAAATTCCAGATGGTGTGACAGAAATAGGACCTCAAGCATTTTTTGAATGTTTAGGATTTACGGATAACATAATCATGTCCCCAAATGTTCGGGTAATTGATAGAAGAGCGCTTGAAAATGTCAGTAACATAAAGGGGTTGTACTTAACAAAGGGAACCACAAGTATTATTGCTGACTCGTTTAAATCCTGTAATAGTTTAAAAGATGTGTACTATGAGGGGAGCGAACAAGAATGGAAAGCGGTTATAGTAGGGGATGATGTTATAAAAAAAGCAACGATACATTTTAATTGTAAAAAACCGGACAGATGGACAACTGTATCATGTAAAGTTAGCGGAAAAGAAGCAAATGTGCTAAATGAGCAGTTTGTGTTATTCAATACTGATACGTTTGATCTGAAATGTGAGGTTAACAGCAATTCCAATATAGCAACCTATGCTCTGTACTCTGAAAATAATCTTATAGCATCCGTAGCAGACGGAGAATTTAGCGGACTTAAAGCTGAAAAGTTCACCCCGGAGGGGAGAGTAAGCATTGTATTAACTGACACAAACGGGAATAAGAGTTCTGAAAAGACTTTGCTCCTTACGATAAAGGATCATGTTGTGATCTGTGATGGTGAGTTGAGGCATAGCGGTGGGGATGGCGGTGGAATTGGAATGATCGATTTCGTGGCAGACGAAGCAAACTTTTTGCAGATATCAAATCCGCTCGAAGCGTCCGATAGCGAAGATTATTATTATAATCATGACATCGCAAGATATGCCTGCGGACTTGCTACGATGGCATACAGTGAAGATGAAAGCAGTATACGGAAAAGTTTCAGGGATCTTGGCTATAACGCCAACAGGGTATTCTATAATAAAGACTACGATCAGGATAAGGCCACATTCTGGATCGCTCAAAAGGTAATACATGACAATACGAATCTAGTAACCGTAGTGATAAGAGGAACAGATGGCGGGGAATGGTACGATAATTTTGAACCCGGAAGAAATGACCTGCATACAGGGTTTGAGCGCGGATGCAATTTTGTATATGAAAAGTTGTCAGATTACTTTAATACTTACAGGCTTTCAGACAGACCTGTTAGGATACTGGTGACAGGACACAGTCGCGGCGCAGCGGTTGCAAACCTTTTGGGGCACAAGCTTAATACAGAGGGAATAAACGGAGTAGATTTGGGGCCGGATACTCTGAGCGTATATACTTATGCCTCTCCAAATGTTTCAAGACTTAGTGCTTCCCCTAAAGAGCGCAATATTTTCAATATTGTCAATCCCGAAGATTTTGTTACAAAGGTAATGCCGAGTGCATGGGGATATAAAAGATATGGCGTTACAAGAGTTCTGCCCAGTCTAAGTAATTCAGATGAGATCATATATGGTAATTATCTGCGTAAAATCAGAGATATATGGCCCAAATACTGGGATTATTCCGGAAAAGGTTCAAAGAGCCAAAAAAACTATCATCCGTATAAATCCGGAATGATGGATGTTTCGAACTATATACAATTTGTCAGCTTAGCAGTTCGTAACGTTAATGAATATTATTATAAACCACTTAAAAATTTATATCCGTATCATACGTTATATCTACTTTATATGACCACATTAGCAGAATACATGGGTGGATCTAAAAGAATAGGTACGTTCTTTTTTGGGTTGGCAGCTATTGCATATGGTATAGTGGGTAAAAAGACGGTTGTTTTCTTTTGGGATCAGGAAAAAATAAATGAGAATTTCAGCTACGGTCATTATCCCGAAACATATCTTGCCTCGATGAAGGTTATATCCGAAGAGGAACTAAAAAGACCTAAGATTGCCTGGTACAACATAGTCAACTGCCCCGTAGATATCACGGTATATGACAAGGATGGGAACAACATCGCGAAGATCGAAGACAATGAAGTAATAAGTACTTCGGATGAAGTGGCTGCAAGCGTTGAGGGCGATTCTAAGAGATTCATCATCCCGCCGGGAAGCGATTACAAGGTCGAGCTAACCGGTAACGACAGCGGGACCATGGACTACACTGTTATGGAGATGGATTGTGATACATGTACCGGAACCAGAGTGTATTACCACGATGTGTCACTCGGCAAGGGTCGGAAATATGTTCAGGATACCGCAGGTGCAACAGAAACGACAGATCTTGAATTGAAGGATGATAATGGTAATACGGTAGACAGGACTGACATAATGACTGTTGATGAGCAGGGCAGACTTTCCGTCGATGTCACGATTGAGGGTATAGGCAATGCTGTAAGCCTTAGCAATCTGTCTCCCGGCGATTATGCAAATCTTGTGGCAAGTACGGATACAAATAACAGTTTTCTCGGGTGGTATGACGAGGCCGGAAAACTTCTCTCAAAAGAAACCGAGTACGGATTTTCAGTTAATGAAAACAGAAAACTCATTGCGAAGTTTACGAACGTAGTAGTCGAAGCTGAAAGCATTTCCTTTGAAGAGGACAGCATAAGTGCCCGGATTGGTAATTACATCAGTACTGAACCGATTATCCTGCCTGAAAACGCAACATACAAGGATGTTACATATACTTCATCGGATCAGAGTATTGTCGAGGTTAAGGATTCAGGACTTCTTAAGGCTGTAGGAAAAGGTGTTGCAACTGTTACGGGCACATTATCAAACGGAAAGAGTGCAAAATATAGAGTGCTGGTTGAAATCGAAAATGAGGGAAACGTGCCGGTTACGGGTGTGTCACTGAATGCAGACAGTAAAACGATAAAAACAGGAGAATCTTTTGTATTAACTGCAACAGTATCACCTGAAGATGCCTCGAATAAGAGTGTTTTCTGGAATAGCGGCAATACGGATATAGCGACAGTATCAACTACAGGCGTTGTTAAGGGCATTTTAGAGGGAGCAACAGAGATAACGGTAACAACAGAGGACGGAAAAAAAACAGCAAAATGTTCCGTGACCGTTACAAAGAATGAAACTTCTCCCGATTCTCCCGAATCTGATGAGATTGTGTTGATCACACGTATTAAGCTTTCTCCGAAAAACAAGATACTGAAAAAGGGGAAGAGTGTTACTTTGCGAGCTGAAATCACTCCCTCAAATGCGACAAACAAGGGGCTTATGTGGACGTCGAGCGACAAAAAGATCGCCAAGGTAAACAGCAAGGGCAAAGTAACCGCGGTTGCCCCCGGTACAGCCAAGATTACCGCCACCGCCGAGGATGGCAGCGGTAAGAAGACTAGCGCCACGATCAAGGTAAAAGGCATTGCACTTAATGGAAAGAAGCTGACAGTCCAGAAGGGCAAGACTTCCAAGACGATCAAGGCCACGGTTATCAGTGATAGTATCAAGTCCGTAAAGAGCAATAATGAAAAGGTCGCTACTGTAAAACTTAAGGGTAAAAAGCTACAAATCAAGGGAAAAGAGACCGGAAAAGCTAGCATAACTGTTAAAGCAAAGTCTGGTATGAAAGCTATCTTAAAGGTCACAGTCCAGAAAGATAAGGTTACCACCAAGACGCTCAAACTGTCGAAATATACGGTAAAACTCGATGGAAAGGGCAAAACGACAACTGTCAAGGTAACAGCAACACCGGATCGACTGTCTACGAACGAAAAGATCAAGGTAACCAACAATAAAAAGAGTGTCGCGTCATTTAAGATCAATCAGAACACCGGCGAGATCACGATTACCGCGAAAAAGAAGGGAACGTGCAAGCTTACGGTCAAGGTTGGAAAGAAGACCAAGAAGATCACGGTTAAGGTTACGAAATAGCAGGTATAGATAATATAAATTATACGAGGATCATATTATGGCAGAAAAGGGAATTGTTTCAACAGGCGGTATTGAAATGGAGTATTTTAAGTTCGGGAGCGGCAACAGGATATTTACCATCATACCCGGACTGTCCATAAAGAGTGTGATCGGGGTAAAGGAAGCCGTGGAAGAAGGCTTCGGGTTCATGAAAGAAGACTTTACCTTTTATGTTTTTGACAGGAAAAAAGACATCCCTCAGGGATATACAGTCTATGACATGGCTGATGATACGGCTGCTGTCATGAAAGAGCTGGGTCTTCGGGATACCTATATGTTCGGGGCTTCCCAGGGTGGAATGATAGCAATGGCAATAGCCGTCAGGTACCCGGAGCTTGTGAAAAAGCTGGCACTTGGTTCCACGTCCGCACATGTAAAGCCTGAACAGAGCCAGGTGATCGAAAAGTGGATAGAACTTGCCGGGGCAGGGAAAAAGGAAGAACTGTATCAGGAATTCGGCAGGCAGATCTATCCGCCGGCTGTATATGAACAGTTCAGGGATTACTTCTCGCAGGAAGCCAAAACAGTGACGGATAAAGACCTTGAGCGTTTCATTATCTGTGCAAAGGCAGCGAAGGATTATGATCTGTCTTCCAAGCTTGACATGATCGACTGTCCGACCCTGGCACTGGGGGCATTTGAGGACAGCGTCCTTGACAGTGATGCGACCATGGAGATCGCCGAAAAGCTTGATCACAGGCCGGATTTTGCCCTGTATATGTACACGGGCTACGGTCATGCCGCATTTGATACGGCCCCGGATTACAGACAGAGGGTATACGATTTCTTTATGAAGGAAGCTAAAGACCCGGGGCAGTAAGATAAGAACCCGATCAGATATGAAGATGGAGCAGTCTGTTGAAGAATACCGATTGGCTGGATAAGATCCGTAAAAAACAGAATATGGCCGCATTGTGTATGTGTCTGACGGGCATAGTACTCAATATGGTCTTAAGTTCCGTAACATCTGCACTCAAACTTCCATTGTATCTTGATACCGTGGGAACGGTGATCGTCGCCGTTATGGGAGGTTATATGCCCGGTGTTATAGTAGGATTTGCAACAAACATTCTGAAGGCCATATCGGATACATCAGCCATATACTATGGGGTCCTCAACGTCCTTATAGCAGTTTTTGCGGCTTTTGCCGCGGGACGCGGATGGCACAAAAAAGCGGGCGGTGTCATAGGTATGGGGATGGCCTTTACACTGATCGGCGGAGGAATAGGTTCGCTTATCCCCTGGTTCATGGAAGGCCTGTCTTTTGACAGTGAATCACTCAGCGGGATACTGTATTCAACGGGACACTTCAGCCCCGGTATTTCACATGTACTCTCAAGCATACTCATGGACCTGCCTGACAAGGTCATAACCCTTGTACTTGCCCTGACTGTGATAAGGATCATTCCGGAAGACCTGTATCCGTGCTTTCGTTTCAGCATGTGGATGCAGACACCGTCGGCCGATCAGGACTTAAGCAGCAGGAAAAATGTAAATGTCAGATCTGTCTCACTGCGTATCAAAGCACTTGCCGTGCTTGTCTTTTCCCTTGCAACATCAGCCGTTGTTTGTATGGTGCTTAGCGTAAATGTATATGAGCGGATGAGCATCGAAGAACATACAAGACTGGCAGAGGGCTGTGCCAACCTTGCCGCAGGAGTGATCGATGCCGATCAGGTGGATAAATACCTGCGGACCCGGGGAGGAACGGAGGATTATGCACAGACCAAAAAACGTCTTGAAAAGATACTGTACAGTTCTACGGAGATCGCATATCTGTATGTTTATAAAATGGAAGAAAAAGGCTTCAGGGTGGTATTTGACATAGATACAGAAGATACACCTGCCGAGATGGTCGGAAGCCTGATCCCCTATGATGAGAGTTTTGAACCTTATATACCCAGACTTCTTGAAGGCAGGAGAGTGGAGCCGATCATCACGAATGATGAGTACGGATACCTGCTGACTGTTGCGATGCCTGTCATAGATACAAAAGGCGTCTGTACATGTTATGCAATAGCAGATGTGGATATGATGAAGCTGGAGGCGTACGGACGAAGCTTTCTTACCGAGATGATCACGGTCTTCATGGGATTTTTCATACTTCTGTGTACCTTTACCATCTGGCTGACGGATTATCAGATACTCATACCCGTAAACACCATAGCAAAAGGTATGGACAGGCTTTCACACAGCCGGGATACCCAGGAAGATATGGATGAAGATGTGAAGATGTTCAGAAGGATCGGGATCCGGACGGGAGACGAGGTCGAAAATCTGTATTATTCTGCCTGTGCAATGACAAAGAACCAGGCCGAACAGATGCGTAGCATCAGGCGCTTATCCGATTCCACGGCCAAAATGCAGGACGGTCTTATCATAACGATGGCAGACCTGGTTGAAAGCAGGGATTCGGATACCGGAGCCCATGTTCAGAAAACAGCTGCTTATGTCAGGATAATCGTTGAGGGATTGAAGAAGAAGGGATACTATTCCGAGAAGATCACACCGAAGTTCATGTCGGATGTTGTAAGATCAGCCCCCCTGCATGATGTCGGGAAGATAAACATACCGGACGGTGTCCTGAACAAACCGGGAAAGCTGACGGATGAGGAATACGAGATAATGAAGACCCATACCACGGCGGGCAAGAGGATCATGGAAAATGCCATCAGTACCATCGAAGGGGACAACTATCTGAAGGAAGCAAGGAATATGGCGGCATATCATCATGAAAGGTGGGACGGAAAGGGATATCCCGAAGGGATCCATGGTGAAGTGATACCGCTTTCAGCGAGGATAATGGCAGTTGCCGATGTTTTCGATGCCCTGACATCTGAGCGTGTATATAAGAGTGCTTTTCCTCTTGAGAAAGCACTTTCCATTCTTGAAGAAGGCAAGGGGACCCAGTTCGATCCCAAGTGCGTTGAAGTTTTCATGGACGCTCTGCCGGAAGTCAAGGTAATACTGCGAAAGTACAATAAACAATCCCAGAAGGAGGTTGTCCGTGCCGGAAAAAAGCAAAACAGCTAAATATACGGCTGCAGTCATAATGCCGGTCTGCCTGAGCATCTTCCTGACTCTGGTGCCGGTGTGGGCAGACAATACCGGGAATACCGGAGGCGGGGGCTATTCTGCCACGCAACAGATGGGAAGTGCCGGCTACACAACCGGGATATATGATGCCTCAAACGGTCTTGTGACTTCGGATGCGAATTATATCCTGTCCTCATCGGACGGCTATATCTGGATAGGCGGATACAGCGGAGTAACGCGTTATGACGGCAATAATTTTGACAGACTGGATACTTCCGACGGCCTGACCAGCGCGCGGGGACTCTTTGAAGACAGTATCAGGCGGATATGGGTCGGAACAAATGATAACGGTGTTGTGGTCCTTGACGGCAACAGCAGGAGACACCTGACTTATAAAGACGGTCTGCCCTCATCTTCGATCCGTTGTTTTGCCGAAGACGGGGAGGGGAATGTATATATAGGAACAACCGCAGGGGTATGTTACGCAGACCGCGACATGAACATATACGGGATAAATGAACCAAAGCTTCAGGATGAAAGGATACTGAGGCTGGATTCGGACCGTGACGGAAAAATCTACGGACAGACCAAAGGCGGGCTTATTTTTCAGATATCCAATAAGAAGGTAACAAAGGTCTTCAGCAGCGAAGAACTCGGAGTGGAGAAGATAACCACCCTGCTGGTGGATCCTCTCAGAACTGGACGCATCTATCTGGGGACGGAAAGCGACAGGATATACTACGGAAGCTTCGGTGAAAAGGTCACGGAGCTTGATCGTATATCCGTTGCCCCTCTTTCGGGAGTCCACTGGATCAACTATGACTGTAACAGGATATGGATATCCTCTATCAGCGCTATAGGTTATCTGGATCAGTTCGGGGATTTCCGGCTGCTCGGCGATATTCCCATGAACAGCGGTATAGAGATGATGACATCCGACTATCAGGGGAATATGTGGGCGGCTTCTTCAACCCAGGGTGTGATGAAGATCGTAACGAGCAGCTTTAAGGATGTTACATACAATGCCGGTCTTTCTGAAGAAGTTGCAAATGCGACCTGCTTTTTTGAAGGAGATATGTATATAGGGACCGACAGGGGTCTTAAGATAATAGGTGCAGACGGTAAAACGAAGGAAAATGAACTGACCCGGTATATCGGGGAGGCCAGGGTAAGATGTATCAGAAACGGTGCGGATAATGATCTGTGGGTCGGAACATTCACAAATGATACAGGTCTTGTTCATCTTTCGGAGGACGGGGAGATCTCTGCTTTTAATACCGAAAACGAAATGCCCGATAATGAGATCAGATGTATCTGCGTCATGAGCGACAACAGGGTAGTTGCGGGAACAAACGGTGGTATCGCCGTGATATCCGATGGAAAGGTGACAGATACCTTCGGCAGCAAAGAGGGATTAAAGAATACCATAATCCTGTCGGTATCGGAAGGAGACGATGGCAGCATATACGCCGGAACAGACGGTGACGGCATATATGAGATAAAAGGATCCGGGGTGCAGAGGATCGGAAGGGACGAAGGCCTTACGAGCGATGTCATACTTCGGATCGAAAAAGACGACACAAGAGGTCTTTACTGGATCGTTACTTCCAACTCCATAGAGTACTTAAAGAACGGCAGGATACAGGTAATAAGCACGTTTCCCTATAATAACAACTATGGGATGTATCCCGATGATAAGGGCAATATGTGGGTCACTTCTTCGGGCGGTATATATGTTGTCGGCATAGAAGAAATGCTTAAAGACGATATATCGGATTACAGACTGTATACCGTGGACAGCGGTCTGTCAGGTGCTCCCACCGCACAGGGTTACTGTGCGATGTCTGACGGTTATCTTTACATTTCATGCAGAAACGGAATATGCCGTGCGGATACGGCTTCGTCTATGGGGGAGATCCCCATAAAGATCGATATCAGCTCATTTATTTGCGGAAATGAGCTGATAAAGCCGGACAGGGATGGAACCTATACCATACCTCCATACGGAGGAAGGATCATCATAACACCGGCCGTGCTCGATTATTCCCTTCTCGGGCCCAAAGTGCAGATATATATGGAAGGCAGGGAAGATGAAGGTGTCCTGGTACCGGTAGATGAACTTCAGCCGCTCGAGTATACGGGTCTGGAGTATGGGAACTATACACTCAATATCCGGGTCATTGACAGCGGAGGCGGGAAAGAGATAGTGGGCAGGCAATACACCATCATCAAGGAGCCCCGTTTGTTGGAGAGACCCATATTCCGCTTTCTTACGGTCATCATTGTGGCACTCGTCACAGGTCTGATCGTATGGCGTGTCATGAAAAGGACCGTTATCAGCAGACAGATAGAAGAGATAAAGCAGGCAAAGGAAGAAGCAGAAAGAGCCAATAGGGCAAAATCAAGATTTCTTGCCAATATCTCACATGAGATCAGGACCCCGATAAATACGATAATGGGAATGAATGAAATGGCTATGAGGGAGGATGCCAAAGGTGTTCCGAAACCATACTTCATGTCCATGATGAATTATGCCTTTGATATCCGCAACGCTTCCGAAACGCTGCTTTCCCTTATAAACGATCTGCTTGATATGTCCAAGATCGAATCCGGAAAGATGCATCTGGTCGAGCAGGAATACGATACCGCGGAAATGCTCAGATCCGTAGTTTCCATGATAAGATCCCGCAGCACGGAAAAAGAACTGAGCTTTGATGTGGTGATAGACGAGATGCTTCCAAGCCGCATGTACGGGGATCAGGGGAAGATCAAACAGATAATCATAAACCTGCTTACCAATGCCGTAAAATATACGGATACAGGCGGGATATCCCTCAGTGTATCAATGGAAGAGAGGGAGGATGATGAGTGCAGGATCCGTTTTTCCGTAAAAGATACCGGTATAGGCATAAAAAAAGAGGATATGGAAAAACTGTTCGAGGCATATGAACGTCTGGATGAACAGAAGAACAGCGAGATACAGGGAACCGGTCTCGGTCTTGACATATCACGCAGATTTGCCGGACTTTTGGGCGGGACCATCACCTGTGAAAGTGAATACGGTGCCGGATCCGAGTTCATATTAAAGATCAGACAGAAGATCGTTGACAAGACCCCGGTCGGAGCCTTCAGAGAGTATGATGATACCGGAGAGAAGGGACCTTATGTACCTCTGTTTGTGGCACCTGATGCCGATATCCTTGTCGTTGATGACAATCCCATGAACTTAAATGTCATAAAGGGACTGCTCAAGGGGACAAAGGTATTTGTATCCACTGCATCAGGCGGTGAGGAGTGCCTTGAAAAGATAAGGGATACGAAGTTCAATGTGGTCCTGCTCGATCACATGATGCCCGGGATGGACGGCGTGGAGACCCTCGCTGAGATACGTAAGGACTACCCGGATCTTCCCGTATATGCCCTTACGGCAAACTCGGCAGCGGGAGAGGATTTCTACAGGTCAAAAGGCTTTAACGGGTATCTGTCAAAGCCCATCGACAGCAGGACACTGGAGAAGACCATAATGAAGCATCTGCCGGAAGAGATGATGGAAAAGCCGGATGAAGAAGATGCTGTTGAAGAACTCAGGGAGATACCGGAGGATCTGGTCTGGATATACGATACGGAAGGTATAGACGTGGATCTGGGGATCCGGAATTCCGGAGGTATATCGAATTTCATATTCTCACTGGGTCTCTTCCTTGATACCATAGAGGGGAATTCAAGACTTATCCGGGATTCATATGACAGCAAAAACATAAGGCTTTATACGATAAAAGTCCATTCACTGAAGAGCTCGGCCAGGATCATAGGGGCCACGGACCTGTCACTACTTGCCGAAAAGCTGGAGGATGCCGGAAACAGGAAGGATATGGACTTTATAGAAGCCAATACCGGGAAGCTTTTGTCTGATTATGAGGCATTTGAGGAAAAACTTGAAAGGATCCATGACGATAACGGCGGGGAGGATAAGGAGCCAATATCCGAAAAAGAGCTAAAGGAAGCTTATCAGGCCCTTGCCGATATGATACCCCAGATGGATTATGATGCCGTTGAGATGATACTGGAGCGGGTCAATGAGTTTAAACTTGCGCCCGAAGATGATAAGAAGATAAAGAAGCTTAACAGGATGCTGAGGAATTTTGAGTGGGATAAGATGGAGGATATTATCGCATGCCGGGAAATCGGATGATAGTGATCGGAGAAAAGGAATCATTTATCGCAATGGTCCTCATCAGAAAAACAAAGGAAGCGGGAGCCGAATGCCTGATGGTTCCCTGGAAGGTCAACGACATCAATTCGAATATAGAGGGGGCGGAACTTATAACGCTTTATATCGAAGATGATGAAAGACCTCCTGAAGAGGTACTTCATTTTCTTGCGGATACCCTGGAGGAGAGGGGTCTGCAGATGATGGTCGTAGGTCAGCAAAGGGATATAGATTTTGTATGCGGTCATATCCCCAAGGGGCTTATATACAGGACTTTTCCAAGGCCCGTGGATAACGGCCTCTTTACGGAGACCGTTATGGATTATTTCAAAAAAGTGGAATCCGGCGCCTTCAGGAAAAGCATCCTTATAGTTGATGATGATCCCCAGTACCTGACACTGATACGGGAATGGCTCAAGAATGATTATAAAGTTTTCATGGCCAATTCAGGTATGCAGGCCATAAAGATGCTTGCAAAGAACAAGGTGGATCTGATACTGCTCGACCATGAGATGCCGATAACGAGCGGTCCCAAGGTCCTTGAGATGTTAAGGAGCGAATCTGACACAAAAGATATCCCTGTCATATTCCTGACCGGAAAAAGTGACAAGGAAAGCGTAATGGCTGTTGTGGCATTAAGACCGGAAGGATATTTTCTCAAAGGTATCCAGAAGGAAGAACTGCTTGAAAAACTGCAGGAATTCTTTATTCTTCATAAGCAATGAGAGGTCTTTTATCGGGAGACGGAGGAGATGTTTGATTTTATAAGAGTACACCAGCTGGATCTTATGCTCTTGTTGTGCGGGGCATGCGCAGTGATGACCATACTCCTGCTTTTTACCCGTTTTTTGTCGGGGAGCAGGAAGATGATACTTATCCTCATGGAAGTCATCGCTTTTTTTCTGCTGTGGTTTGACAGGAGTGCCTATATCTATGCCGGGGACACGAGCCATACCGGATATATAATGGTAAGGGTCAGCAACTTCATGGTCTTCTTCCTGACGTCTGCGATAATATGGGGCGCTAACCTCTATATCGGTGACTGGCTGAAAAATGAGGGGAAGATAGAAACCATCCCCAAAAGACTCATTGTGGCCAGGCTTATGAGCGTAGCGGGAATGATGCTGGCGGTTGTAGCATCTTTTACGGACCTGTATTATTACTTCGATGAAGCAAACCGCTATCACAGGGGCCAGGGTTTTCTGGTCGCCTATATCATACCGGTCCTGTGTCCCATCATCCAGTTCACGGTCGTAAGAGATCACAGAAAAGCTTTCGGCAACCTGATCTACCGTTCAATGATAATGTATATCTTTGTTCCCATAATTTGCGGTATCATACAGATCTTCACATACGGCATTTCCATAGTGAACATGTCACTGGTGGCAGTTTCGGTATCTTTGTATATATTTATGTATCTGGACCTTAACAACAGGGTGATGCATGCATATGAGATAGAGATCAGGACCATGCAGGGAGAACAGGACAGGATGCAGAGGCTGTTCGATCAGACTGCCAACGCATTTGTTTGCGCTGTTGAGAAAAAGGATGAATACAAGAAGGGTAATTCCGTCAGGGTTGCGGAATATGCAAGAAAGATAGCGCAGCAGGCCGGAAAAAGCGAAGAAGACTGTAAAAAGGTCTACTATGGGGCCCTTCTTCATGACGTGGGTCTTATCGGCATTCCGGATGATGTGATCGAAAAGGAGACCGGATCCGACAGGACCGATCACGAAGCCGGAAGACAGAAGACCCTGATAGGAGAAGAGATATTATCCAGTATCAGGGAATATCCCTATCTGGCCCAGGGGGCACATTACAGTCATGAAAGATACAACGGGACAGGGTATCCCGAGGGACTTAAAGGGAATGATATTCCCGAGATAGCAAGGATCATCGCAGTGGCGGATGCATTTGTATCCATGACGACCAAAAAGAGATACAGGGACGAGCTGCCTTATTTTGTTGCAAGAGAAGCCTTTGTAAAAGGGTCGGGCGAGATCTATGATCCCGTTTTTGCGGAGATCATGGTTAAGATCATCGATTCCGAAGTAAACGATAAGACACTGACAGATGATGTACAGATAGAAAGCCGGATATCATGCAGTAAGTACAGGGAAAACGTTTCAAGGGGTATTTCGGTCGAAGAAGATATAAACAGGATAAGCTTTGATCTGATATGCCCGGATGATAAAGACAGCAGCTTCTGCGCTCCGTCCATTGTCCTGTTCGATTCCTATGACGGAAGGACCCATAGTGATGAGAAGGCTATAGAGGCATATCATTATCTTGAATACGGTGAGATCTGGTTTGACAGGCACAGTGTGACCACGGGAGCCCGTAATATCGCCGAAAGGGAACTGGCGGGAAATGAGCCTGAAGCCGCCATGCTTTACGATAAGACCAAAAGTTATGAGATAATAGCCGGAAGGTATGCCGATCACCTGAAGCTTGTAATGAGGTCACCCGGCTATGCCAAGGAAGTCATCGTGGCGCTTCCGAGCCGATCAAAAGCGGCATATATAGGCCTTACTGGAGAGAACTGTACTCTGATCAACATATCCATAGATCCGGTCGGAAAAAAGACCGGGCCGGATGATATACCGGTCATCGCAAAACCTCTCAGTTATATAGACCATCTCGAATCCGACCTGAAAAACGTCCAGATCGACAGATGGCGTTCCGCTTCAACGGACGGTATTGAGATAGAAGGAAAAATCAGGATAGGATTTCATACCATGAGCCTGCCCGGCGCAGAGCTGATATGGCACTGCCCCTATATAGTGCTCTTTTCCTCGGCCGACGGGACAGTAGGAGGTCCGGATTATCAGGAGTATCAGATGATTAAGCTGAACGGAGAGGATGACAGCGAAGGAAAGCCCTGCACCAACAGGTTTGTTATGAAAAAGAGCCCTGATTTTCCCGGATGGGACAAGTGGAAGGAGAAGAACCGGAAGGGAATGGAATGTGAGATCTTTGCGGAGAGAAAGGGCGGACAGATCATCATCAGAACGCAGAACCTGGGGATAAGCCTGGAAAACAGGACAACGGGTATTGATGAAGATAAGAAGGTATATATAGCCATAACCGGTGATCAGGTAGCCCTGACAGATATCAGAGTTTCATAAGCAGTTACAGTCAATATGCCTTATCGTATAAAAAGCAGGAGCCGTGCAGGACGCGCGGCTCCTTTTTGCAGGTCAGATGATCCTTTTGTAAAGACTTAAACCGTATACTGGGACAGATCCGAATTGATCTCAACGGAATACTGATTGAGGTTTTCGGATATGTTCGTGATATTTTCCGTCTCGGTGCGGAGCTTGTTGCTCTCGGAAACTATCATATCGCTCAGGCCGAGAACTTCTGTGATGTTCGTTGCCTGTTCACGTGTGGTCATCTCATTGTTTGACGCAACGTCATTGATACGTTCGATGCCATTTGCTATCTCGGTGATACCGTCGGTTGCCTTGGCAACATCAGTATAAATGAGCTGGAAGGATTCGTTGGCACCCTCAACACCTGTCATGCAGGCTTCCATATCCTTAACACATATATCGGCTTTCCTGTTGATGTCAGCTATGTTCTTTGTAACCTCATCAATGAGCTTACGTATTGTTTCCGTTGCTTCGGATGACTGGTTGGCTAACGTTCCTACTTCGGTCGCAACGACCGCGAAGCCCTTGCCCATCTCACCGGCTCTTGCCGCTTCAATGGAAGCGTTGAGTGACAGAAGATTGGTCTGCTCAGAGATGGCATTGATGGTATCGGTTATGCCTGTGATCTCCTCAATGGATCTGGCGGTAGAACGGATAAGTTCGGTAAGCTCACCTATCGTATCATTAAGTGTTGATACATTCCTGGTCATGCTTTCCATCTCTTCCTTACCCTTGCCGGATGCTTCAAGCGTCTCATCGCACAGGCCTCTGACATCTTCGGCGTTCTTGGCAAGCTGACCGCTTGTTGCTGCAAGTTCGGTTGCCGCCCCGGCTATGTCTTCAATGGATCTGTTCATATCGCTCAGGGTTGAATTGAGCTTTTCAATGGATTCACCCTGATTGCGGTTCGCATCGGAAAGGGTATGTGAAATATCAAAGCATTCACCGGCACGGCTGTTCATGGCGCCGGATATGTTGGAGAGGCTGTTGAGCGTGGACCTCATCTTCTCTATGTATTCGTTCAGGCTTTCCGACAGGGTTGTGATCTCATTGTTTCCTTCCGGAACTATGGTTACCGTAAAGTCTCCCTTACTGATATCGGTGATACGCTCGGTTACCGTGGTTACCGGATTGATGGCCTTGTTGATGATCTGATACATGATCACGGAGAGCAGTCCGAGAAGTATGATACCGGAAGCAAAAGTAAGGAACATAACCTTCCATATGGTGTTGCTTAAAAGAGTGGAAGGAACGGCACTTACAACTACCCATGAAGTGTCTTCTATATCAGTTGCGGTAAACATCATCGAGCCGGCGGAAGTGGAGGCGGTAACTACCTTGCTCTCGTCAGCCGAAACACTTGTATTTAAGGAATCGAACACAGCTGAAAGCCCTTTTGCGACGGGATCTGTTGTATCAAAGATCGTCTGTCCGACGCTGGAGGGGTTACTGCTTATGAGAATGTCTTTGCTTTCCTTGTTGATGATATAATACTGGGCTTCATCCGATACGGACTTGAAGGCTGCAACTTTTTCTGCGACCTTGTCAAAGTTGATATCGCTTGAAAGGACCACATTGTCGCTTATCATTATGGAACAGGCCAGACAGGTCTTGCCGGTCGAAGCATCTACATAAGGCTCGGAAGAGTATATCTCACCCTTCTTCTCAAGAGCACCCTTATACCAGGCCCTGTCGGTAAATACAAAAGTATCATCGGGAACCCATCCCGAACCGTCAAGGAACTTGGAGGTGTCACCGTATGCCATATATATGTCCTGGGAATCCGGATCCAATTCCGTCAGCTTCAGCAACATGGCAAGTGTATCGTCATAAGAAAGAGCAGGGATGTTTCTTATGATATCGGCAGTCTGTCCGACTCTTTCCTCTATGCCGTTCCACCAGTTATGGACCTCGCTGGCATAAGTAACGGATTCCCTGGCAAGGATGCCGTTTGTAAGTGACTGGATATTGTCAACCGCGATCTTGATGCTCAGCTGGGTTATTATCACTATCATGATGGCAACATAGATAATGATCTTGCTGAGCAGGGACTTTTTCAAAGATTTTCTTTTTTTTGCTTGCATGGTATTCTTCTCCCTTTCCTGAACATAGTCCTGATCCTTAAGTCACATAGGTATTGAAACATCATTATTATATTTTAACACGTCTTGGATATTTCTCAACGAAAAAAGGCGATTTTATCGGTTTTTTTATCTAAGATCAGTATAATGCAGGACTGACCTGTCGATGTCTGAAACACTTGCAGAGCCCGTAAAACTCATGATATATCTGAGTTCATCCCCGACTTTCCTTATGAATCCGGCAACCCCTTCGGTGCCGTCCTTTTCAAGGGCAGGCAGCATGGATCTTCCTACCGCACAGGCATCAGCACCAAGTGCAAGGGCCTTGAAGACATCTGCCCCGCTCGCTATGGAGCAGTCAACTATGATACTTACATCCCTGCCCTTTAAGGCTTCCTTTATCTTTGGCAGGATCATCATGGGAGGCAGGGCATATGGCAGCCGGCCGTGATGATGGCTTACGATTATGGCCTTTGCCCCGATGTCGGCGCTTTTTACCGCATCGCTTACGCTGAGGACTCCTTTAACGACAAAGGGGAGTTTTGTCAGTTCCACATATGAACGCAGCATATCCGATGTCTGCGAGGTCATTTCCTCGCCTATCACCACATCATGACCCTTTTCACCGAAAATGTGATCGATATCCATGCCTATCCCAAAGGCCCCCACGCTTTCGGCAAACTGCATCTGGTCTCTGACCTTTCCATTGTCCGCGTAAGGTTTGACTATCCTTACGGTCCTGGCACCGGTCTTTGCTATCTCCGAAAAGAGGTCATTTTCCATCATTCCGCAGAAATTCACTATATTGCATTTCTTTGCCGCAAGAGAGTATTCCACCAGGCCGTTCTGCTGCCGGCCTGCATATTTTTTAAGATGTGAAAATGCAGGCGTCATGACCGGCATATCGAATTTTTCACCAAAAAATGTGATACCGGTATCCGCAACGACCGAATCTATGAGCCGCTGCTCGATCAGTATCGAATCCATGTATCTTTGTGTTATAACATTAGCATCTGCTATCCTTTCATAATCCATACCCGTAACCTCCTGAATGCAAGTCTTGATGACAGAAACACCTTCCGCTTTATATTATATTGAAACGGTTCATATCGTTTACTATAACATAAGATGGCTCATCCATAGTACAAAAAAAAGAAACCGGTGGGATGCCGGTCTCTGATCTATATCAAATGCATTTTATCGGTAAGGCAATCTTTCAGCAGGTCTTTTCCGATCCTTCACTCCTGCAGCCTTCAAAGATGAATATGCCTGTTATAAAGGCAGATACCGCTACGACTATCAGCCACAGGGTGATGTTAAGATCAGCCATAAAAGATGCCTGTGCAAGAGGTATCTGATTGTCGGGGATGGTACGGATGTGACAGATACTTTACAGCAAAATAATAAATCTTATGATATGTGATGATGTGACCGGTAGAAATGTCAGACCACCTTATATTGCATCCTCACCTTGATATCCTGGGGATAATTGCCGAAGGAGCGTCCGTAAAGGGTCAGTCCGCCCTTGTGGATGCTTGTTTCACTTACCGAAAGCCTTAGCTTGATGTTGGAACCGGCCGCAATATTAAGATCCTTCAGTGTGATATCGGATACCTGTACCCCGTCAATGAAAGTCCCGGACTCGTGGATCGAGAGGAATTTCAACAGTCCGTACTGATTCCAGTTGGGATCCCACCACTGGGGGGTGTAGATCCCCGGGTTCTTGCCGAAATCTCCCGGTGAAGTCCATACGCACACAGGTATACCGTTGACGGTAAACTGAATGTCGCTGGGCCAGTCCTCCCGGATCCCGGGGGCCTCGCTGGCGATCTCAAAGGATATTAGAAGTTCCACAGGTTCCTGATCTTCTTCAAGATAATTGGGGATGATATATTCAACATAACCGGTAGTAAACCACAGGATTCCGGCATCGATCCGCTCGGGAGAGGAAAAATATTTGGGATCATCTTCAACTCCGATAAGATGGTCGCTGGTGGATATCCCGCAGGTCGGAAAAACATCATAATCAGAATAGAGCCCCACCCCGATCTCGGTCTCATAAACATTCCTGCTGTTTACGGCCCGCTCAAAATCGACCATGATCTTCTCGTCAACAATGCTGCATATCCGTTGGAGTCCGTGCTTGCCTGCATCGAACCGGATATGTATAAGGCCGCATTCCGCAAGCTGTTTGATATGAAGCGACAGGGAACCGGGTGTGATGCCGAGATTTTCCGCGATCGCGCTCATCTGCATGGGTCCTTTCTCGGATAAGAGTTCGAGGATCGCTATCCTCATTTCAGACCC
>JAILLI010000030.1 GCA_024693225.1 Lachnospiraceae bacterium | reverse complement strand
ATTTCCCGGGAGGTTACATGAAACGATGTTATATAGCCCAGGTGGATGAGAAGATAGGTACCAGAGCCTACCCTCAGATCCTGGAACAGCTTAAGGAAAACGGCGAGAGCATTAAACCCCTGCTCGTGATCTTCGCATCGGATAATGCCAATTTCGGATGGTATTCCCGTATGCTGTCCAATTCATTCCCTGAAGCAACGGTCATAGGAGCGACGACCGATGTCACGTATTCACCGTTTGGTGTTACAAGAAGCGGTCTTAGCGTCATGGCCATAACAGAGGGTATAAGCGTATCGTCGGGAGTGGTCTTTGAGGTCAGCCGGCATCCGAGACGGTCGGCCGATGCCATAGCCGAAGCCTACAGGCAGGTCGAAGCCGAGAACACCGTTTGTCTGGAGTTTAACGCCTCTGCAGACAACTGTGAAGAACTGCTGATGGATACATACCGGCAGGTGATAGGCGACACCGGTGTTCCCATATGCGGGTGCAGTGCCTCTTTTGCCACCAATCCCGACAGACAGTCCGCCGTATCCCTTAACGGGATACTCTATATGGATGCAAGCGTGTTCGCGTTCGTCCATAACGAGAGGGGAAGGATCAATCTTTTCAAGGAAAACATGTTTTCACCTTCCAATCATTTCTTTACGGCAACCGATGTGGACTGTGATGAGAGAAAGGTATATGAGTTTGATCACAAGAGTGCAGCCGGGGTATATGCGCGTGCGCTGAAGATACCCGAGGACGAGCTTTCCGCCAACTCTTTCTATCATCCGCTCGGAAGGATCGAGAACGGTGATCTGGGTATAATAGGTTTTCGTGAACAGTACAGTGACGGAAGCCTGAGCTTCTTTTCCAAGATATACAATCAGACAAGGGTGGTACTCCTCGATCCCATAGATCCTCCGGAGACCGTATGGGCAGAAACGGCCGCAAAAGTTCACGAGGCCATCGGCGAGGTGTCATTTTCTCTGATCATAAACTGCGTCCAGAGGATCAGATACTTTACCCAGACGGGAAAGCTGATGGATTATAACGAAACGCTCAAAGCTGACTACGGAACTTACATCGGTCTGTCGGGACACGGAGAGCAGTATGCCTATAAGCACCTGAACCAGACCATGCTGATACTGTCCTTTGAATAATAGGTGATCGTATGAGAAGATACAATGACGGGATGATATATACCAATGACAAGTGTGTGGCCTGTAACCACTGTGTCCATGTATGCCCTGCCGTAGGAGCCAATGTTACCGCTACCGAGAACGGTAAGATCAGCATAGATGTTTCGGACAGGAACTGTATCCACTGCGGGTCCTGTATCAATGAGTGTGTTCATGATGCCAGAATGTACAGGGACAGCCTTGAGGACCTTCTTACCGATCTGAAGAGGGGGAACGAGGTGTCGCTGATCGCGGATCCGACATTTGTGGTCGCATACGGGGCCGAGACAGCCTCGAAGGTTTTCGGATATCTTAAATCCCTTGGCATAAAGGGCATATACGATGGTACCGTGGGAGGGAATATCAGCATATACTGTCATGCCAGATATCTTCGGGATCATATGGATGAGAGGGGGAAATGCGACAGGTTTTTCGCTCACACTTGTCCGGGCTTTTCCAACTACGTATCCCGTTATGCTCCGGAGGCACTCGACTCCTTCATCCCCGTACAGCTCCCGGCTGTATGTGCCGCCATATATTACCGCAAATACATGAACGTAAAGGGAAGGTTTGCCCTTCTGTCCCCATGTACAGCCATCTACGATGAGTTCAGTTCATACAATACCGGAAGGAACATCAATTACCTGATCGGGTTCAAGACGCTTTTCGAGTATCTGGCAGATAAGGATATTTCGGGATACAGTGCCGGATTTGATATGGAGATTGACGGCATGGGTACTGTCGCTGCAGAGAATGATGCATTTTCTGTAGCCGTGGCAAGGTATTTCCCGTCCGGATATATCTTTAAGGCTAACAGAGGGCTCAAAGACGGATACAACGAACTGATCGGATCGAGAGAATTTTTAAAGAGTGAGCATCATCCGACCATGGTCACGGTCGATCTGTGCGCCGGAGGCTGTATGGGAGGACCGGCCTTAGACAGTTCGTCCCTTGATTATGAGAAGAGCATATCGATATACGAAAAGAAACTCACAGATTCCATGGACCCGGAAGATAAGGGAGACATGTCGCCCAATGACAGGTACGAAAGTCTGTGCCAACAGTACTCCTTCATAAACATGATGGATTTCGAGTGGCAGGGGGAGGAGAATTATCACGAGAAGTGTTCCGTTCCGGAAAATGTTGTTGAAGAGATATTTGAAGCCATGCACAAGACCACAAAGGTCAAGAAAGAACTCAACTGTCAGGCCTGCGGATACGTAACCTGTCATGAGATGGCCTGCGCCGTTGCAAACGGATACTCGCGCATAGAAGACTGTGTACATTATCTCAATGACGAGCTCAAGGTCCAGCTGGGTCTGGATCCCCTTACCGGCCTCTATAACCAGATCGGTTTCATCAAGGCCGCCGGTCATTTTATAGCCGATGAGCCGGACAAGGACTTCCTCCTGGTGGTCGGAGACATAAACGGGCTCGGAGGCATAAACGATCTGTACAGCAATAAGGGCGGCGATATAGTGATCCAGTATATTGCAAAGATCATGGAGGAATTTGCCGACAGGAGAGGAATATGCGGCAGACTGGGAGCGGGGGCATTTGGCTGCATCTTTGAGAATACCCGGGAGAATCTTCAAAAGTTCAAGGCCGATACACAGATATCCGTAGCCCATCTCAATATAGATTTTCCTCTTACCATGAAGTTCGGTATGTTTGAGATAAAGAAACTGTCCACCAATGTTTCAAGGGCCATGCTGTATGCGACATATGCCTACAGGACCTCAAAGGACAGGTCCAGGAACACATATGTGCTCTATACGGAAGAGATGTCCAGGAACATGTCTTTGGAGGCGGAGATAACACAGAAGATGAAGCCTGCGATGGAAAGGGGAGAGTTCGTACTCTATTTCCAGCCCAAATACGATCATGTGACAGGCGAACTGGTCGGGGCGGAAGCACTTTCAAGATGGATAAAGTCCGATGGGACCATGATAAGTCCCGGGGTATTCATACCGGTCTTTGAAAAGAACGGATATATAACCGAACTTGACAGGTATGTATGGAAGTCTTCCTTTGAGAAAGTGTCCTCCTGGATAAAAAGTACGGGAAAGGCGGTTCCCGTTTCCGTCAATATCTCAAGGATAAGCCTTATGTATGAGGGCATTGCCGACTATATAGGAGAAGTTGCCGCAGCTTTCCCGGATGCCTGTGATCATATACAGTTCGAGATAACCGAGAGCGCATATGCGGGAAATGTGGAGGAGATATTCCGGCGGGTACAGTCCATAAGGCAGATGGGCTTCAAGGTCAATATGGATGATTTCGGAAGCGGATACTCTTCGCTCAATCTCTTAAAGAGTGCTCCCATAGACATAGTCAAGCTTGATATGGGATTTCTGCGGGGAGAGGATACTCTCGGAAGAGGTAATGTGATCATATCTTCAGTGGTCAATATGACAAAAGAACTGGGTTTTGATATAATAGCAGAGGGTGTTGAGACAAAAGATCAGGCGGATCTGCTGACGGGAATGGGGTGCAGCGTGATCCAGGGCTATTATTATTCCAAGCCCGTACCCGAAGAGGAATTCGTCAAGTTCATGTAAGATATACCATATCAACTGCTTTAAAAGGGCATTAACCAATGCCCTTTTTGCGTGCTATACAAAATCCAAAATTATGATAAAATAACTGTGTATGAAGAAGTTCGTATACGCTATACCAGTCATCATAATGATCCTGCCGGTTCTTATATGTTCCTGCGGTAAGGAAGAACCTGTAAAGAAGACCCCTTTCGGTCAGGTCGATGCCATGAAGGACGGGGATATCCTGACCGGTATCACCGATCCGCGCAAGGATATGGCAAAAAAGACAGATAAGAAAAAAGACGGGGCTGGGGATAAGGATGTATCTGCCACGGAAAGTGGTGATGAGCCGAAAGAGATCGATGTAAGGAGACTGTCAGACGATCTTAAGTCCGTGGCTGGTCTTTGTGATGCCATTAATATCGCAAGTGTCGAGATGGGGAAGGGGTATACCGAAGATGATGCCGCCTTTATCTGGCACTGCATCCATGCCTTTGCCTGCAGGTACGGTGAGGACAGTTTTGGTTTTGAAAGGGTCGGTGATACACTTGATGCCGATCCGGATACGATAACGAAGATAGGATATTCCATGTTCGGCAAGCTAAAGGAGCTTCCGACCGTATCGGAAATAGCGGCATACGGTGAGGAGGACGGGGATCATGTCAGCGTCAGTACGGATCTTAAGTACAGATTCAAGGATGAGGACCCCGGGTCCTTCCTTCCCGAGATAAGGACTGTTAACAAATATCCCGACAGTACGCTTGAGATGGAGGTGGCTCTTGAGGATGCCTCAACAGGTGAAGAGAGCGTAAGTTTTATATATACACTCCGGGCCAATACCAGGGACACCACAACAGGTGCCCTCTTTGACTATGAGATAACAGGGGCAAGAGCCGCTGACCGGCTGACGGAGGATAAGCTGAACGGGGTCCCCTTCCTTGCGTGTTTCCGCCGCCAATACGGCTGGAAGGATCTTGAGGAGGAAGATGAGGGCTATGGTAATATAGTGGAGATTCTGAAGTTTTCATCTTTTGATGAGAATGAACCGGGGATAAAGGCTTTAAACGAGGCCATAGAAGAGGATATAGTCGGATTAGCGGATGCCCCGCGGCAAGACGGACAATGGGTCGAGATCATGTCATACCCTCTTACGACTTCTGAGAATGTCCAGGTTGCCGTAACTTTTAAGGTATGTCCGGCTGACGGGACGGATCCCGATATACGCTGTTATGCATTTAACAAGAGCAAGAAAAGGCCCCTTGAGGAGAGTGACCTTAAGGAGCTTGCGGGAAAAGATACGGACCTGATAGCAGAGGAAGTGAAGGATCTTTACATGAAGGACGACCCGGGCGGGGATCCGGGCCTGATCACATACAAGGGATTTATCGTAAAGGATGACGGCTCGCAGGATGTCTTCTTTACAGTGGAAGGAGATCCTGATGAGGGAAGGGCCGGAAGGCTTGTGGCATATGATACGGCCTTGTCCGATATCAGATATGTATCCGCTACCTATGTGATAGACGAAGAAGAAACCGATGATTTTAAGCCCAGGCTTTATCACGGACGGAAGGATAAATAGACAATGTCCGAAAAGAAAGGAAACGGGATCGGGAAGGATTTTGAAAAAGCCTTTACCGAGGGGATAGTAAATAACGACTGGACTGTTCTTAATGATGTCATAGTAAAGAGTGTGGACAATTTCCTCGATGATGTGGGAGACCGCATGAACAGTGCCATGGCACCGTCATCTAACGCAGTCCCCCTGTCAAAACGAAAAGAGGATTTTTCCGGCAACACCCGGACAGCCAAAGCACAGAGACAGCTTCATGCCGAAAGGCAGATCGTCCGGGAGAGGATGGAGCAGGAGAGGAGGCAGCGGGAAGAGGAAAGGAAGGCAAAGAGACTTGCCAGAAAGACCATCCCGGAGGCAGTCAGCCTGCCGTATCCTTACAGGAACGCAGCCGCGGGATCATCGACCGCTCTGTCGATCACGGGAGGCATAGGCCTTGGGATCACAGCAGCCGTTACCATAACGAAGGGGCTTGCAGCCATCCTGCTGGGGACCATATCACCTGTGGGAGTTGCCTTTGCGGGCCTTGCCATTGCCTTTTTCGGATTTCTTACAGGCAAAGGGATAGGGCAGTCCAAGATGACAGCCCTTTCAAGGAGATATGTTCAGATCATAGGCAAAAGGCAGTATATCGATGTTACGACCCTGGCCCTGTCACTGGGCAAGTCGGAGAGAAAGGTCGTAAGGGAGCTGAAAAAGCTCATAAAGCTGGGATATTTTCCCCAGGGACACCTTGACCGGGACAACAGGACACTTATCCTTACGGATGAAGTGTTCGGACATTATATAGAACTTGAGACCGGACGGGGGAGCGCAAATGTCATCGATACGACGGCAAGGTCAGAGGATGAACAGGAATTCCCGACCCTTTCACTCGAAGAATCAGCCGAGCTGTCCCAGATGATAAGGGACGGAAAGGATTACATTTTAAGGATCCGGTCCTTAAACAATGATATACCGGGTGTTGAGATATCGGCCAAGCTCGACAGGCTTGAGGGCCTCCTTAAGGAGATCTTTGACAGGGTAAGGGAGCATCCGGAACAGATGGGAAGGATCCACGAACTCATGGACTATTACCTGCCGACTGCAGTCAAGCTGGTTGATGCCTACAGGGAATATGACCGGGTGAGCGAACCGGGTAAGGAGATACTGTCTGCAAAGAAAGATATAGAAAACACGCTGGATACCATCAATTCCGCACTGGGGAAGCTCTTAAACAAGCTCTTCCGCGATTCGGTGCTTGATGTGACGACGGATGCCCAGGTATTAAAAACGGTACTTGTCCAGAAAGGACTTACAAACGGTATGGATGAGGTAAGAGATGAAAGGAGAGATAAAGATGAGTGAAGTTATCGATGCACAGGTAGTTGACGGACAGGTCGTTGCGGGCGCTGATGCGACGGTCGCCGAAAAGACGGCCGCAGATCCTCTGGCGGATCTTCTTGCACAGCCCCCCAAGGCTGAGATCGTAGCGACGGAAGAACAGGAACTGTCGCCTGAAGACAAGGCGCAGGTGGAAAAGTTCATGTCCCAGATCGACATAAGGGATTCACAGCTGGTACTTACTTACGGCGCGGCCGCCCAGAAGAATGTTGCCGAGTTTTCCGAGGGGGCACTCAACAGTGTCAAGACCAAGGATATGGGAGAGATAGGGTCCATGCTCACCGGTGTTGTAACGGAGCTTAAAGGCTTCTCTGTTGAGGAAGAGAAGGGTGGCTTATTCGGCCTCTTCAAAAAGACATCAAATCAGCTCACCTCACTGAAGGCCAAGTATGACAAGGCTGAGGTCAATGTCAACAAGATATGCAAGGCCATGGAGGGACATCAGCAGGTCCTTCTCAAGGACGTAGCAATGCTTGACAAGATGTATGAGGAGAACCTGGAGTATTTCAAGCAGCTGTCCCTTTATATAATAGCGGGAAAGAAGAAGCTTGAAGAAGCGAAGAAGACCGAGCTTCCAAGGCTACTTGCAAAGGCTGAGGAGACAGGGCTTCAGGAGGACAGCCAGGCGGCCAGGGATTATGCTTCCATGATCGAGCGCTTTGAGAAGAAGATATATGATCTGGAGCTTACCAGGAACATATCCATGCAGATGGCTCCCCAGATACGTCTGATACAGAGTAATGACACGGTAATGGCTGAGAAGATCCAGTCTACCCTGGTAAATACCATACCTCTGTGGAAGAGCCAGATGGTCATAGCCATAGGCCTCGATCATTCACAGGATGCCGCAAAGGCCCAGCGTGAGGTCACCGATATGACCAATGAGCTTCTGAAGAAGAATGCGGAAGCCCTCAAGACGGCGACCATAGAGAGTGCCAAGGAAAGTGAGAGAGGAATAGTGGATATAGAGACCCTCACAACGACCAACCAGATGCTCATCGAGACTTTTGATGAAGTCATGCAGATACAGGCAGACGGCAGAGCCAAGAGGGCTGCGGCCGAAACAGAGCTTGTCCGCATCGAGAATGAGATGAAAGATAAGATTTTGCAGATCAGCAAGGAAAGCCTGAACGTTGACTAGTTTTATTTATTTTGATTACTGCGCTCTCGTTGTGGAGGTGCTGGTAACCGTAGCAATCTTTATCCGAAAGATGACAAGGGGCCGTCTCAACAGATGGGCTCTTGGTCTTATCGGAACCATAATAATGGCGACCGTAGCGGATATATGTGCCCTTGTGGTGGATGGGTCCGGGGCACGTTACATTATCTGGAAGGTCATAGCCAATACAGTGAGATTATGGGCCATCAGCATGATACCGGTGATGTTCTGCGGATATCTCTTTGCCATGATAGGGATATGGCACAAGATCCGTAACAGGAGGGCTGCAGGCTATATCTTCAACATACCCGTCGTGATCATGACTGTGATAATGCTGGTCAATCCTTTTGCCCGTATCATATTTTACATAGACGGGGACGGGGCATACCGGAGAGGCCCCCTTCTCTTTGCACTTTTTGTCATGTCCTTTGCCTACCTTTTGCTGGGACTTTCCGGCGTCATCAGATACCGGAGACTCTTTTCGGTACGCAGGATGTTCAGTGTGGCTGTTGTGCTCGGCATAATGTTCATCACAGGGATACTGCAGCTTGTGTATTATTCATATTATCCCTATATGTTCTTTCTTGCCGCGGCCTTCCTGATAACGGTGCTGGGTATACAGTCACCCGAAGAGAGGCTTCACGGGGGGACAGGACTGTTGTCCATGAACGCCTATGTGAATGACGTGATAAAATACAAGGAGCTGAATACTCCCATCGGGGTGACCCTGTCCGTGATGACCAATTACAATGCCCTTATTGAGATGCTCGGTTACTTTACGGTCCAGGATATCATCGCGACACTTGCGGCAAGGCTTGAATTATGGGCATCGGCATCAAAGGTGGACGTGGATCTGTATTATCTGGGCGGAGGAAGGTTTGCCGTCATAGCGGATGAGAGGTACGAGGATACCGTGCTCGCCATCGCGCACGGATTTAACGAAGTGGTGAACAGGGATGTATCGGTCGGAGATATGCAGGTCAAGGCCATGAACAACGTGTGCTTTGTCAGCTGCCCCGATGATATAGATGACCCCCGCTTCCTTTTCTCCTTTGACAGCCGCCTTGATATGGAAACCTATACGGGCGAACTGCGGTATGCCGAAAAACTGTTTGACAAGAAGCGCTTTGAGCTGAGACGGGATATAGGGGCCGTAATAGACAGGGCTTTTACGAAGAAGCTTTTTGCCCTCCACTACCAGCCCATATATTCCGTAAAGGATAAAAGGTATGTAAGGGCTGAGGCCTTTTTGAGACTGAACGATCCGGATTACGGCCAGATCCCGCCCGATCTGCTTATAGGAGAGGCCGAAAAGATCAACTCCATACATGCCATAACTACCTTTGTGATAGAGGAGGTATGCAGTTTTATCTCCCAGCCGGACTTTCTGCTTTTGGGCCTTGAGCATATAGAGATCAACCTGTCTCCGGTCCAGTGTATGTGGAGTGAATTTCTTTCGGTGCTTCTGTCCGCCGTAAAGAGCCATAATGTACAGCCCAAGAACATATGCTTTAATATCACGGATGTGGACAGCCCGGAAATATTTGAAAAAATGCATGACAACATAGAAGCCCTGTCCCAGGTGGGCTTCGGCATATACATGGATGATTTCGGTGCCGGCATATTTGAGGTGGAGAGGATAGCCAGGATGCCCCTTTCCGGCATCAAACTGGACCGGACTTTTGTAAGGGAAGGTCTGAAGGATGATAATACAGCCGTCTTCGAAGGAAGTCTCCGCATGATAGAAGATCTGGGCATCGATTCGGTGGCTGTGGGAGTAGAGGACGAAGAGATGGAGAGCCGTCTTTGTGCCCTCAATTGCAACTATCTTCAGGGATACAGGTTCTGCAGGCCCGTGGAGAAGAAGGAGTTCATCAGATTTATACTGATGGGATAGAGGTATTATGGCAGCGCATATTGTCGCATATGATTACTGTGCTTTCATACTGCTCATGATCATTGCCTACTATTATTTCCGTTCGGGGATAAAGGGCAGTTACAGGGGAGCCATACTGGCTCTGATCATTGCCGTTACCGTTGCCGCATCCGTCTGTGATGCGACGAGGGTCAGGTTCGCTGCGCCCGATATTGGATCGGACAGGCGGTTCTTTATGGTAAATTCGGCATATTACCTTTTCTTTTCGATCATCCCGCCCCTGTATCTTCTCTATATAATCGCAGACCTGGATCTGTGGCATGTCCTTCGCGGATTTCTGCACAGAGTCGTGTTCTGGTTCGCACCTTCCGTTGCATATATTGTCATCCTGACAGTCAACTTCTTTTATCCCGCAGCCTTTTCGGTCATGCCGGGAAGGGATCTTGAGCCGCATTGGGGCTATTATGTCGGCCAGATGCTTTATATCCTGTACAATCTGCTCACGGTATGGTTCCTGGGAAGGTTCGTAAAGCCCATAGACACAAAAAGGTACAGGGTATTTCTTGCTCCCGTTTACATATGTGTTACGGGTCTTGCCGTAAATCTTATCAATCCTTCCCAGCATGTTCTGTGCATGGCCATAACCCTCTGCATACTCATGCTGGTCCTTATCAGCAGGAGAACGGAAGATGCCATCGATTTTGCCACCGGCATGCACACCTATAAGGTCTTTGCCGAGGATATGACCACCAATTTCAAGAGCGGCAAGAAGATGCAGATCATACTCCTCAACATAGTCAACTACAAGTATGCCTTGAGGCTTGTGGGATATGATCAGGTGCTTAAGATGATGAGACCTGTATCAGATGAGATACTGCGCATAATGCGAAGGCATCATGCCCCGTTTATGTGTTATTACATAGGTGACGGCAAGTTCGCAATTGAGCTGTCACGCAGGCTCTCCGCCATGGCCTCATCCATAGTGGATGAGATCGGCACATCCATACACAGGAATGTAAAGATGGAGATATCCGACTTTGAACTTGACATCAGGACCTGCCTGGCAAGCTGCCCCGATGACATTTCGGATGTGGAATCTCTGTTTATGCTCATATCGGATATGGACCAGGCTGTTTCTAACGGAAGATCCCTTTCTGCTTCAAGTATTACCCGGACAAAGGAATTTCTGATGAAAAAGGATATGTCCGCCATCATTGACAGGGCGCTGGCTAATCACTATTTCTCGGTCTTCTATCAGCCCATATATGATACGGTCACCGGGAAATACACCTCGGCCGAGGCTCTTGTGCGCCTTCGTGATCCCAAGTACGGCTATATATCACCGGCTCTTTTCATCCCCATCGCGGAAAAGAGCGGGGCCATACACGCCATAGGAAGCTTTGTCCTTGAGGAAGTCATCAAGTTCATAGCATCTCCCGATTTTGCCCCTTTAGGTGTTGATTACATAGAGATAAACCTTTCGGCCATGCAGTGCCTTCGTAACGACCTGGCTGATGAGATCATAGGTCTGTCGGGAAAATACGAAGTGGATCCGTCAAAGATCAACCTTGAGATAACGGAGACGGCCAGTGCCTATTCCCAGTCAAAGCTTTACGGAAATATCCGCACCCTTGCCGATCACGGTTTTTCATTCTCTCTTGATGATTTCGGGACCGGTTATTCGAACCTGATGAGGATAGCATCCCTGCCTCTTAACATAGTAAAGCTTGACCGTGCCTTCGTGCTGATGGAGGAGAGCGGGGGACATCATGTGATCATCAGGAACCTGATCATGATGCTCAAAAACATGAAGCTCAAAGTAGTGGTCGAAGGAATAGAGACCGAAGAGATGGTGGACAGCTTCATACAGATGGGAGCCGATGAGATACAGGGCTTCTATTATTCCAGACCCCTGACCAAATCGGCCTATATCAGGTTCATAAGGGAAAAACTGACCGCATGAGGATGGCAGAGATATCTATAATTGTTGTTGGAAAATCATCAGATTTCTGTTAGAATAGATAGACAGGTAAGGAGGAGACAAAATGCTTGCGACACTGATACCTTTATTTGATGACAAGACTGCTGTATGTGCATATTCACTTTTCGCACAGAAGCAGAATTATCTGCTCAACCCGAGCATGCTCGGTACGGGAGCGCTTGACGGCGCCGGTACCATACTTGGCCTTGAGGTCGTGGAAAGTATGGGCGCAGGGACACTTTCGGACAATCAGGAGGTCTTCGTTGAGCTTTCCAAGATATCGATGTTCTCTGCCATTGAGGAGAACTGTTCGATGCCCCACGACAAGGTGGTGCTCCTGTTCGATCACAGCGTGCCCGCAGAGGATATGTATATAAAGAGGCTCCAGCAGCTCAAGTTCATGGGCTACAAGCTGGCCATCAGGAGCCTGGCCATAGAGCAGTTCAAGGAATATGCACCCATACTGCAGCTCCTTGACTATATAATGCTCGATTACAAGAAGCTGGACATGAACGCGGCCAAGAATTTCTTCTCAAAGGTCTATCCGGACATGAAGCTGATCGCGGTCAATGTCGATTCTCTCGAAGATTATGAGCAGCTTGCCAAGGGTGCTGCATATTCGCTTTATGAAGGAGATTTCTACAGACTGCCCGTCACAAAGGGTACCACAAAGGTCGCACCCCTCAAGGTCAACTACATTGAGCTTCTCAAGATAGTGAACAACCCCGACTTTGAACTGACCAAAGCCGCGGATATCATTGGAAGGGATACGGCTCTTGTCATAGAACTCCTCAGGATGGTCAACCATATGGCCATCAATTCGGAGATCACTTCGATAAGACATGCAGCGGCCATGCTGGGACAGAAGGAACTCAAGAAGTGGATCAATGCCGTTGTATCTCACCAGCTGTGCGCGGACAAGCCCAATGAGATCACCAGACTGTCACTGCTGCGGGCCAAGTTTGCGGAGAATCTGGCACCTGCATTTGAGATGGCAGCCGTTTCGTCAGAGCTCTTCCTGATGGGTCTGTTCTCGGTACTCGATATCATCCTTGACAAGCCCATGAAGGAAGCCCTTGCGATGGTCAACGTGTCCAAGGAGATAACCGAAGCGCTGGTCAACCAGAACGGTGATATGGCAAGGGTACTTGACTTCATCATGAGATATGAACTGGCATCCTGGGCCGAGCTTTCCAGACAGATGATCATATACAATGTCAAGGAAGCCGCCGTGTATGATGCTTATATAGATGCACTTTCCTGGTACAGGGATCTGTTCGGGGCCATGGAAGAGAAGAAATGATATAAAGACTGCTTCATAAGATCACAGGCTCCCTCGCATGCGGGGGAGCTTCGTTTGTTCAGTGGATACATATGAGTGGATTATATGCCGACATAATCGTTGATATCTCCCATGAGAATCTCGATCATACATTTCAATACAGGATACCGGAAGAACTAAAAGAACGTACGGCCGTTGGCAGCTGCGTGATAATCCCCTTCGGAAGGGGCAACAGACAGATCAGGGGCTTTGTCCTTGAGATCACAGACAGGCCGAAGTATGATCCGGAAAAGACTAAGTCTATCATATCGGTACAAAGCGATGACACCCTTGTTGAGCAGAAGCTCATCATGCTGGCCTACTGGATGAGGAAGAGATACGGGTCGACCATGAACAGGGCACTCGCGACCGTGCTCCCGGTCAAAAAGAATGTCAGGACAGTGCAAAAGAGAGATGTTATACTTATCCTTCCTCCTGATGAAGCAGAGGCTGCACTTGCCGAGTTTGCCAGAAAACAAAATGTGGCAAGAGAGCGCCTTCTTACCGAGCTCATAAAGGAGGGGAGCATAGACTACCGTCTCGTTACCGGTAAGCTCAATATCTCACCGGCGACACTTCGGGCTCTTTGCGAAAAGAAGATCATCGACATAGTAAGCCACAGGGTCTACCGTAATACCGTAAGCGGCGAGCATGAGAGGGCGGCTGTAAGACTGACTGATGAGCAGCAGCATATAGCCGGCGATTTTATCGCAGAGTATGACCGGGGCATAAGAGGGACATATCTGCTTTACGGTATAACCGGAAGCGGTAAGACCGAGGTCTATATGGAGATGATAGATCATGTGGTGGCATCCGGAAGGCAGGTCATAGTCCTGATACCGGAGATATCACTGACCTATCAGACGGTCATGAGGTTTTACAAAAGGTTTGGTGACAGGGTATCGACCCTGCATTCAAGACTGTCCGAGGGAGAAAGATATGACCAGTTCGAACGGGCGCGCAAGCATGAGATAGATATAATGATAGGCCCCAGATCGGCCCTTTTTACCCCCTTTGACGACCTGGGCCTCATAGTGATAGACGAAGAGCATGAGCATACATACAAGTCCGACCAGATGCCCCGTTATCATGCAAGGGATGTGGCACGCCGCCTGGCTATGCTCCATGGGGGATCCGTAGTCTTAGGCTCCGCCACACCCTCCGTAGAATCCTATGCGGCCGCAAAGAGCGGAGAGTATAAGCTCTATACCCTCAAACAGCGTGCTAAGAAGGCCGGCCTTCCAAAGGTAGAGACAGCGGACCTGCGGGAAGAGCTGAAAAAAGGGAACAGGACCATCTTTTCCGAAAAGCTGAAGTTGGCCATCGATGAGAAACTGACAAAAGGGGAACAGGTCATGCTCTTTTTAAACCGCAGGGGCCTGTCCGGTTTTGTCTCCTGCAGGTCGTGCGGAGAGGCTGTAAAATGTCCCCACTGCGATGTGGCGCTTTCAAGGCACAGGAAGGGAAAGCTCATGTGCCACTACTGCGGCTACGAGACAAGTGATGTTAAAAAGTGCGAAAAGTGCGGCAGTTCCCTCATAGGCGCCATGGGTACCGGTATAGGGACCCAGGCCGTAGAGGATGCGGTAAAGACCATGTTCCCGTATGCATCGGTACTTCGTATGGATGCGGATACGACCAGGCAGAAGGGTGATTATGAGGCCATACTTTCAAAGTTTGCAAACCGTGAGGCGGACATACTGATCGGTACGCAGATGATAGTCAAGGGGCACGATTTTCCCTATGTCACCCTTGTCGGCATACTTGCCGCGGATATGTCATTGTACGCCAATGACTACAGGGCAGGTGAGAGGACTTTCCAGCTGCTGGTTCAGGCTGCAGGCCGGGCCGGGCGTGACGAGAGAGCCGGAGAGGTCGTGATCCAGACATACAGACCGGAGCACTATGCGGTCATGGCAAGCCTTTCGCAGGACTATGAGGCCTTTTTCGAGGAGGAGATGACATACAGACGCCTTCTTTCCTACCCGCCCGCCGGTCATATGCTGGCTGTCATCACGGAGAGCCGGGATGAAGCGGAAGGCATAAGATATGCCAAAGATTTGGCATCAAAGGTCTGTAATGGTATAATGGGCTCTGTGATCGGGCCTGTTGCGGCATCCATAAGTAAGATAAGGGATGTATACAGGCAGATGATATATATCAAGTCGGCCGATATCGGTATCCTGACAGACTTAAAGGATAAGATCGAAGAATACTGTGAAAAGAACCCCGAAAAAAACATCAGGGTCAGCTTTGATCTGGATCCCATGAACGGATATTGACAGTTGCCGCAAGGAGGAGAAATGGCATTAAGGCAGATCAGGAAACTCGGTGATCCGTGCCTTCAGAAGGTATGTAAACCGGTTAAGGAAGTAAATCAAAGGATATCCGAACTCATAGAGGATATGCTCGACACCATGTATGACGCGGAGGGAGTAGGACTTGCCGCACCGCAGGTAGGGGTGCTCAAGCGTATCGCCGTCATAGATGCGGGGGAAGTATATCAGGATGAGCCCATAATACTCATCAATCCCGAAGTGATCGAAACAGACGGTGAGCAGACGGACTATGAGGGGTGTCTTAGCGTGCCCGGTAAGGTGGGGACCGTTACCAGACCCTATTACGTTAAGGTAAAGTCATATGATACCGATATGGATGAATATACCATAGAGGGGGAAGGCCTCCTGGCGAGGGCACTTCTGCATGAGATAGAGCATCTTGACGGCAAGATGTATGTTGACAAGGTGGAGGGGGCTCTTCTTACCAACGAGGAGCTTGCCGAGATATTAAAGAAAGAGGAAGAAGAGAAGGGATCCGAAGACGGTAAGAAGAAATGAAGATCGTATTCATGGGAACGCCGGACTTTGCCGCCGGGATCCTTGCATCCATATATGAGAGCAAACAGCATGATATCGTTGCGGCAGTAACCCAGCCGGACCGGCCCAGGGGAAGGAGCGGGGATCTTGTTCCGAGCCCCGTAAAGGTCTATGCAAAAGAGCATGGTATCGATATCCTGCAGCCGGAGCGTATAAGGACGGAAGAGGAGATAAAAAAGCTGTCTGCGATCGATGCCGACATATTCGTGGTGGCGGCATTCGGCCAGATACTTCCCAAAGAGATACTTGATATGCCGAGGTTTGGCTGCATCAATGTTCATGCATCCCTTCTTCCCGAGTACAGGGGTGCAGCGCCTATACAGTGGGCCATCTGTGACGGAAAGGAAGTCACCGGAGTGACCATACAGCAGATGAACGAAGGAGTGGATACGGGAGATATCATATCGGTCAGAGAGGTTGCGATAGCACCTGACGAGACCGGAGCCACTCTTTTTGACAAACTCATGGTGGCAGGAGAGGAACTTATCCTTACAACGCTGACATCCATAGAAGAGGGGAGGGCGGAGGCCCGGCCCCAGGACGAGACAAAGGCCACATATGCAAAGATCCTGAAAAAGGAGATGGGCCTTATAGATTTTGGCAGGGATGCCGCCGCGATCGAGAGGATGATAAGGGCCTTTACCCCATGGCCGGGAGGATATACATACCTTAAGGGAAAGATGTTCAAGATCAAGGAATGCCGGGTCTGTCAGGGCAGCGGAAGCTGCGGCGAGATAATAGAAGTCGGAAAGGACCATATCAGCGTTGCCTGCGGTAAGGATGCCCTTATGATTGGAAGGGTACAGCTTGAAGGTAAAAAGGAGATGAAAACGGGCGATTTTCTGCTCGGTAACAGGATAGAGACCGGAATGCGGCTGGGATGAAGCAGGCGGATACGGGATCCTGACATCTGATACACACGATCGCGACAGGAGGGGCATCTGCGATGCCTGACAACCGGCGCATATAACATCATAAACAGAAAGCGGGTGAAAATAATGGGATACGGATACGGATACGGGTTCGGTTACGGCGGGGCAAGCTACATCCTTGTACTGATAGGTGCCCTGCTCTGTCTTATCACATCGGGGATAGTCAAGAGTACGTTCAATAAATACTCAAAGATCGCAGCTTCTTCGGGAATGACCGGGAGAGAGGTGGCGGCTGCCATACTTCACAGGGAAGGCATATATGATGCAAAGGTGGAGCGTGTGGCCGGAAGTCTTACCGATCATTTCAATCCGGCCACCAAGGTCGTCAACCTCTCCGAGACGGTATATGACAGCACCAGTGTTGCAGCTATAAGCGTTGCAGCCCATGAGTGCGGGCATGCGGTCCAGCATAATGAGGATTATTTTCCCCTCAAAGTCAGGAGTGCCATACTGCCTGCAGCCAATTTCGGTTCCAAATTCGGGCTGTGGATAGTGATAGCGGGTCTTATCATCAGCTTTTTCAGACCCCTTGTATTCATCGGGGTCGTCCTCTTTTCCTTCGGGGTCCTCTTTCAGATAGTGACCCTTCCGGTGGAGTTCGATGCATCAAGAAGGGCACTTGAGATAATACAGGAAATGGGAATACTCAGTGAAAACGAAAGAGAAGGGGCAAGGAAGGTTTTAAAGAGCGCAGCCATGACTTATGTCGCATCGGCTGCAGCGTCGATACTGTCCCTGATAAGGCTGATCCTTATCGCGCAGGGAGGCAGGAGCAGACGTGACTGATGTCAGAAGGATCGCGGCCGATGCCCTCCTTCTTGCCGAAGAGGGCAGGGCCGGTGTCAACCTGTCCGGGCAGGTTCTGGACAAGTACTCATATCTTGACAGACAAAGCAGGAGCTTTCTGAAAAGACTAATCGAGGGCACGATCGAGAGGAGGATCACAATCGATCATGTCCTTGATTTGTATAGCAGGACACCCGTCAGGAAGATGAAAAAGGAAGTAAGGGTAATGCTTCGGATGGGGGTCTACCAGCTCCTCTACATGGACGGGGTGCCGGCTCATGCCGCAGTTTCCGAGACAGTAAGACTGATCCGAAAGACTCCTTTTAGCAACCTTTCCGGCTATGTCAATGCCGTGCTTCGGACCGTTGACAGGAACAGGGATAAGATTGCATGGCCGGACAGATCAGAGGATGAGATAAGGTATCTGTCAGTCGTCTATTCCTGTCCGGAGTGGATAGTAAAAAAGCTTATCGGCGAGTACGGGACGGACAGGGCTGAAAGCCTTCTTGAACTGTCGGTAACAAAGCGGCCCGTAACAGCCAGGGTCAATCTGTCAAAGACCACGGTCGAAGAAGCCTGCGCTCTTAGCGGGGGCGTGGCCTCCAACATTTGCGCCTTTGCCGTCATGGCTCCTGCACATAAGAACATAACAGAAAGCCGGGCCTTTGCATCAGGCCTTATATGTATCCAGGACATAAGTTCAATGCTGGTGTGCCTTGTCGCAGGCATACAGAAGACGGATATTGTGCTGGATCTTTGCGCGGCCCCCGGCGGGAAGGCCCTTCATGCAGCCGATCTGGCTGTGGAGGGAAGAGTCGTGGCATGTGACGTATCGGAAAAAAAGCTCTCCCTGATCGAAGAGAACATACAAAGGTGCGCTTTCTCAAACATTGAGGTAAGGCTTAATGACGCCACGGTATTTGACGAGACCATGGAGGGTATGGCCGATGTCGTGATAGCGGATGTCCCCTGCTCCGGCCTTGGAGTCATGGGCCGCAAAAATGATATCAAGTATAATCTGACGGAGGATGCGGTAGGATCCCTTGTGTCGCTCCAGCGGTCCATACTGACAAATGCGGTAAGATACTTAAGACCGGGCGGAAGACTCATGTTTTCAACCTGTACATGTTCACGGGAGGAGAATGAAGGCAACAGGGACTTCCTCATAAAGGAGTGCCACTTAAAACCGGCCGCCTTTTATGACCTGCTTCCCGATATGCTTAAAGATGATACTGCTCATGAAGGGTATCTGCAGCTTTTCGGTAAGGACAAGCTTACGGACGGGTTTTTCCTGGCAGGATTTACCAACTGATACAGGCTATGGGAGCGAAGATTTGGACAAAGTTGATATAAGATCATTTACATATGAAAAACTGTGCGGCCTTATGGCGGACATGGGGGAAAAGAGATACCGGGCCGACCAGGTCTTTGAGTGGCTTCACAAAAGGAAGGAGACATCTTTTGATAATATGACCAACCTTCCAAAGAAGCTTCGGGATGAGATATGCGCCGCATATGACATATATACTGTAAGCCCCGTAAAGATACTGTCATCCGGGCTTGACGGGACCAGAAAGTATCTCCATATGCTAAAGGACGGTAATGTCATCGAAACCGTCCTCCTCCGCTACGATTACGGGAACAGCGTCTGCATAAGCTCCCAGGTCGGATGCAGGATGGGGTGCCGTTTTTGCGCCTCTACAATAGACGGCCTGGAAAGGAACCTTACCGCAGGCGAGATGGCAGGTCAGATCTATTCGGTCGAAGCCGATATAAATGAGAGGGTCGGACATGTTGTTGTCATGGGAAGCGGAGAGCCTCTTGACAACTATGACAGCTTCACGGACTTTATCGACATCATCACGGACGGACGGGGTGCCGGTATAGGGGGAAGGAACATCACCGTCAGCACATGCGGCATAGCACCGAACATAAGAAGGCTTGCCGACAGAGGATATGCGATCACCCTTGCTCTCTCCCTTCATGCGGCAGATGATGACTTAAGAAGGCAGATCATGCCGATCGCCAACAGTTACAGCCTTAAGGAGGTGACGGATGCCTGCAGGTATTACTTTGATACCACCGGGCGGCGGATCACGCTCGAATACAGCCTGATAGAGGGCGTAAATGACCGTATGGAGGATATATCCGGCCTTATCAGGATTGCAAAGGAGCTTGGGGGACACGTAAACCTTATACCGGTCAACCCGATAGATGAGAGAGATTACCGCTCAACAGGCGCGAAAGCGGTATCCGCTATTAAAAATAAACTTGAAAAAAACAGGATAAATGTTACTATAAGAAGGGAAATGGGCCGGGATATACAGGGCGCCTGCGGGCAGCTGCGTCGCGGCTTCATCCGAGAAAACGTTTCAGGAGAAACAGATGCTTAAAACTTATTCGATGACGGATATCGGGAGAAAGCGGAAGCTGAACCAGGATACCGTCTATTCCTGTGAGCATCCTATCGGCAACCTCAACAATCTCTTTATCGTTGCCGACGGCATGGGTGGACACAAAGCAGGGGATTATGCTTCGGCTTATACCGTAAAGGCCATAGAGAGAGAGGTAGAGGTCTGTGATGACAGATCTCCGATCAAGATACTCAGGGAGGCCATAACGGTAGCCAATATCGAGGTGTATGAAAAGGCCTGTTCCGAACCGGACTTTGCAGGCATGGGTACGACATGCGTTGCCGCCACCATAGAGGATGATACCCTCTATGTTGCAAATGTGGGCGACAGCAGACTGTATCTGATAGACAGGGCCATCACCCAGGTGACCAAGGATCATTCGCTGGTTGCGGAGCTTGTAAGAAAGGGTTCGCTTGATGAGAGCCAGGCCAAGGCACATCCCGACAAGAATATCATAACAAGGGCCATAGGAGCCGCTTCGACCATTGAGATAGACTTTTTCGAAGTGGAGCTGTCCCCCGGTGACATCATATTGATGTGTACCGACGGCCTTACAAACATGGTCGAGGATGATGAGATACTCCGCATCGTAAGGACGGGGGTTGATGTTCCGGAGATCGCGGAGAACCTTATCAAGATGGCCAATCATAACGGTGGGAAGGATAATATAGGGGTTGTAATAATCGAGAATTCATAGCAGACGAAGTGATATGCCTGCTATAAGGAGAATGCAATGCTTGAAGTAGGAACGTTTTTAGGGGATCGGTACGAAATACTCGAGCTGATCGGAAGTGGCGGGATGGCCGACGTTTACAAGGCCAAATGCCATAAACTGAACAGGTTCGTTGCGATCAAGGTTCTCAAGTCGGAGTTTTCATCCGATTCCGTTTTTGTATCAAAATTCAAGGCTGAGGCCCAGGCTGCAGCCGGCCTTATGCATCCCAATATAGTCAATGTCTACGATGTCGGCGAAGAGAGGCGCATGTACTACTTCGTAATGGAACTCGTAGAGGGCATAACGCTCAAGCACTATATCGAGAAGAAGATCCGCCTTACCTTCAAGGAGGCGGTCAGTATCGCCATCCAGGTATCCATGGGTATCGAAGCGGCGCACAATAACGGTATAATCCACCGTGACATCAAGCCCCAGAACATAATCATATCCAAGGAAGGTAAGGTAAAGGTCGCCGACTTCGGAATAGCCAAGGCTGCGACGAGCAATACCGTTACCAGTCATGCCATGGGATCGGTCCATTACACGTCACCCGAACAGGCAAGAGGGGGATATTCCGACGCCAAGAGCGACATATATTCCATAGGTATCACCCTGTTTGAGATGATCACCGGTCATGTTCCCTTTGACGGGGAGACAACGGTGGCTGTTGCCATAAAGCACATACAGGAGGAGATGCCTTCTCCCCGCATTTATGTTCCCGATGTTCCCATATCGGTGGAACAGATCATATTCAAATGCTGTCAGAAGAATCCGGACAGACGGTATGCAAATGTGGGCCAGCTGATACATGACCTCAAGCATTCCCTTACCAATCCGGATGATGATTTTGTGGTCATCCAGGAGCCGGCATCGGAAGGCGGGACCAAGAATATCTCTGATGTCGACAAGCAGCAGATAAGAAAACAGCTCGTATATGACAAGGCCGAACCGGATATGGGCCATATTCCGGAGGAAAGAGTGGCAGGTCCGGCTTATCAGGATCCTTATCCCCAGAATGAGGATATATATGATGAGGATGACTTTGAAGATGTGTTCGGTGTCAGGGGATCCAGGTCCAGGGCACGGGGACAGAGGGCCGAAGAGAGCAGGGAACCGGTAAGAGAACCTGTCAGGGAACCCAAGATGAGCGGTAAAAAGGCCCGTGAGCGTGAGGAACTTCAAAGAAGAGCCCCCAGAAAGGGACAGAACGCATACAAGAACAGGGAAGAATACTATGAGGATGAGATAGATGACGTGGATCCCAAGATGGAAAAGGCCGTCACCATCCTTCTTGTGGTCGCAGCCATCGTCATCACGATAATAGCTGTGATCGTCATAGGAAAGGTCTTCGGGATGTTTTCGGGCTCATCCGCGGATGATGACAAGAAGGAGGAGCTTCAGATCGAGACATCATCTGCCACGACAGTCGTTCCTTCCGTTGTGGGGATGACCGTCACCCAGGCCAGCGAAGCCCTGACCAAGGCAGGACTTACGGCCAAAGCAACCTACAAGGAATCCACAGATTACGAAAAGGATTATATAGTATCACAGAATATTGAAGGCAATACCGAAGTGCCGAGCGGTACCGTGCTTGAACTGGTAGTATCGAGCGGCAAGATAGTCGGGGTAGCCATACCCGATGTTGTTGGCAAGACCGAGGCCGAAGCCAAGGTCAAGCTGGAGGAAGAGGGCTTCGCCATGCAGAAACAGCTGCAGGATTCCGATTCCGTCGAAAAGGGCATAGTCATCTCACAAAGTCCCCTGGGTGCCGAGATGGCGGCAAAGGGAAGCACGGTCACTGTCGTGATCAGCTCGGGCATAAGCCAGGAGCAGATCAAGGTGCCTGACCTTACGGGCAAGACCGAGGAAGAGGCCAAGGTCGTCATAGAAGAAGAAGGCCTGTCGGTAGGATCTGTTACCGAAGAGGAGAGTGACGAGGTCGAGAAGGGCAAGATAATATCCCAGACACCGGCTGCCGAGGGCATGGTAGACAAGGGTACGAGCATAGACCTCAAGGTAAGCCTGGGCAAGAAGACCAAGCTCTATTCGTGCTCCGTGGATGTGAACTCACCTCCCGGATTTGTGGAGGGATCGGAAGCAGTCATCGTCCTCCTTGGTCCCGACGGGGCGGAACTGGGTAGATTTAATACCACAGCATTCCCTTACACGGTATCCAAGACCGGTATAGAAAATGTTGCCAGCGGGGTCGTCAGCGTGACCTATCTGTCCGCGGAAGGAACATGGGAGACCACACCGCCCACAGCGGTGACATTTACGGAACAGCCACAGTGATGACGGGACGGATAGTAAAGGGTATCGGCGGCTTCTACTACGTCCATACCGGCACCAGGACATATACATGCAGGGCTAAGGGGATATTCAGGTTAGATGGTACCAAACCCCTTGTCGGGGATATGGTGGACATAGATATAATAGATGACGCCGATGATACAGGTAATATCACCGGCATCAGGGAAAGGTCCAATGAGCTGATCCGGCCAATGGTGGCAAACGTGGATCAGGCAGTCATCATATTTGCCCTTACCGATCCGGCACCCAACTTCCTTACTCTCGATAAGATGATCCTGCAATATAAGGCACAGGGAATACCTGTGCTAATATGCTTTAATAAAGAGGATATCGTAAAGGATGAAGATGTTGCCGCAGTCCTTTCGGATTACATGGGAAGCGGATGCGGATTGTTTGTGACAAGCGCCAAAGAGAATGAGGGGGTCGATGAACTGAAGACCCATCTTGCCGGCAGGACATCCGTTGTCGCGGGACCTTCGGGGGCCGGAAAATCCTCACTGATAAACTGCCTTACGGGGTCCTATGTCATGCAGACCGGTGAGATCTCCGAAAAGCTCCTTCGGGGAAAGCATACGACAAGACATTCCGAGATCATCCCGATAGGGGAAGATACTTATATCATAGATACACCCGGTTTCGGGTCTTTTGAGCTTAATGATATCAGATGCGAAGACCTGTCCGATCTCTATGCCGAGTTTAATGATCTTCGATCCTGCCGCTTCAGACCGTGTTCACATGTCCATGAGCCGGACTGTGCCGTAAGATCTGCTGTGGAAGACGGCCTTATATCACGTATGAGATATGATGATTACGTATACATATATACTGAACTGTCAAAGTCAAGGAGGTACTGAAAATGGTCATTCTGTCCCCTTCATTGCTTGCGGCTGATTTTACGGTCCTTGGCGAGCAGATAAAGATGGTTGAAGCCGGAGGCTGTGATTATTTTCATTTTGATGTCATGGACGGGATGTTCGTTCCCAACATATCTTTCGGTATCCCGGTCCTTGAATCGGTAAGAAGAGCCACCAGGAAGGTACTTGATGTCCATCTGATGGTCCAGGCCCCCGAGAGGTATATAGATAAATTCGCCGATGCCGGAGCAGACATAATAACCATTCATCAGGAGGCATGTGACTGTATAGACAAGACCCTGGATCATATCCACGCAAGAGGACTTAAGGCCGGCCTTGCCATAAAGCCCGATACGTATACAGGGGTCCTGAAAGAATACTATGGGAGCGCTGATATGTTCCTGGTCATGACTGTCGAGCCGGGCTTCGGAGGCCAGAAGTATATGGACAAGTGTACCGGCAAGGTCAGGAGCTTAAGAAAAGACCTGACGGATGCCGGACTTGACACGGACATCCAGGTGGATGGCGGGATCACACGGGAGAACATAGAAGTGGTGCTTGATGTCGGAGCAAACGTCATAGTGATGGGCTCTTCGGTATTTTCAGGTGACATAAGAGCCAATGCCGCTTATTTTACGGACTTGTTCCAAAAACGCAACAGGGATCAGAAAGGGAGTATGTCATGAAAAACTACATAAAGATCGCACGCCCCGATCACTGGGTCAAAAATGCCTTTATCCTTCCGGGGCTGGCCATAGCCATACTGCTCACGGATTTTACATTTTCGGCAAATGTCATAGTCAAGTTCATTCTGGGTTTTATGGCGACCTGCTTTATAGCTTCAGCCAATTACGTGATAAACGAATGGCTTGATGCCGACTTTGACAAGTTTCATCCGACCAAGAAGTACAGGCCTGTGGTCTCCGAGAACATGAAACTGTCACTTGTCCTCACAGAGTATTTTGTTCTTATCATACTCGGTGTCGTGCTCTCGTGGTTTGTCGGAAGGGTCTTCCTCTACATGGAGCTCTGGCTCCTCATCATGGGGGTCCTTTATAATGTCAAGCCCATCAGGACCAAGGACATCCCCTATCTTGACGTTCTGTCCGAATCCATAAACAACATGATAAGGCTTCTTCTGGGATGGTTCATAATCACCCAGGAATTCCAGCCGCCAATAAGCATACTGATCGGATACTGGTTTGCCGGAGCATTCCTTATGGCGACCAAGAGATTCGCCGAGTACAGGATGATAGGAGATCCGTCCGTAGCCGGCCTTTACAGGAAGAGCTTTGCCTACTATACACAGACCAGCCTTCTGGTCTCATCCTTCTTTTATGCCATGTGCGCAACCTTCTTCATAGGTGTTTTCATGATCAAGTACAGGATGGAATACATAATCGCCATGCCTTTTGTATTCGGGCTTTTCTGCTTCTATCTCTATATAGCCTTCAAGCCCGACTCTGCCGTACAGAAGCCGGAGAAGCTCTATAAGGAGAGATCGCTCCTTGCATATATAGCCGTCCTTGTGATCATCCTCCTGATACTTACAATAGTTGACATTCCGATGCCTTCCTACTGGACCAGCCCGACCCTTTTCGGGGTATAGGATATGAGAAAAAGGATAAATGAGTACAAGGTATATGTTTTTGATCTTGACGGAACGCTTTACGATCAGCCGAAACTGCGGACCCTGATGGCGCTCCGTCTGATACGGTATTACCTTTTTCATCCTTTTGCCGTAAGACAGCTGTACATCCTCCGGTATTTCAGGAAGGTCAAGGACTCCTGGACCGGGAGTTCCTGTGAAGATGAGATCATCAAAAAAGTCGCATCCGACATAAATACGGATGCCGACAGTGTACGTATGATCGTAAGAAAATGGATATATGATGAACCTCTTTCCGTCATAGGAAGAACCAGGGACAGGAGGATAGGAGAATGGATCGAAAAGCTGCAAAAAGCCGGCAAAACCGTTCTTGTCCTTTCGGACTATCCGACGCAGGATAAGCTTCGGGCCCTTTCCCTTTCGGTAGGAGGCCAGTACTGTACGGCTGATGAGCGCATAGGTCAGCTGAAGCCGTCCCCCAAGGGGCTCTTTGTCATCATGGAAGACTTTGGTGTTTCTCCGGAAGATATACTTATGATAGGAGACCGCGAAGAAAAGGACGGAGAGTGTGCTAAAGGCGCCGGAGCGGACTGCCTGATACTGCCGCGGCATATCGGCAGGAGGACCCTTGACTATGAGATCTGACATAAAATACATGATCATTCTGCATCTGATCCTGGCAGTATATTCCCTTACCGGAATAGCATCAAAGTTTGCGGGAGGCGAGGAGTTTTTGTCCCTGCGCTTCCTGATATTCTACGGGATATCCATGGCAGGTCTTGTCGTTTATGCCTTTGCCTGGCAGCAGGTCATAAAGCACATGCCGCTGATAACCGCCTATGCCAACAAGGGTGTGACAGTGATCTGGGGGATACTGTGGGGATACGTGATATTTGACGAGCCTGTCACCTTAAAAAAGCTTGCAGGGGCTGCCGTCATAATATCCGGTGTCATACTCATAGTCACGGCAGATGCAAAAGAGGAGATGACAGATGGCAAATGATATAAAGCTTCTTGACTGTACCCTCCGTGACGGAGGTTACCTCAATGACTGGCAGTTCGGCAGGTCCAACATAATAAACATATTTGAAAGGCTTGTCAGTGCCGGGATTGATATCATAGAAACCGGATTTATAGATGAAAGACGCGAATATGACAGGGACCGGACCATTTTTCCGGATACCGCAGCCGTAAACAGGACCTATATGGGTCTTGAACGGGGCAGGTCCATGATAGTTGGGATGATAGATTACGGTACCTGCTGCGCCGACAGGATAGATCCGGCCAAAGACTGCTTTCTTGACGGGATCAGGATCATATTCAAGAAACAGAAGATGCATGAAGCCATAGACTTCTGCCGCCTTATCAAGGAAAAAGGATACAAGGTCTTTGCCCAGGCCGTATCCATTACCAGTTACAATGATGAGGAACTTTCGGAGCTTATCGGTCTTGTAAACGATCTTGAACCCTACGCTTTTTCACTGGTGGATACCTACGGCCTGCTTCACAAGGGGACACTGCGTCATTATTTCGATTTTGCCTGCTGTCACCTTAAGAAGAGTATAGGTATAGGTTATCATGCCCATAACAATTTCCAGCTTGCTTATGCAAATTCCATAGAACTTCTTGATGATCCGCCCGGGGACAGGATGCTGATCGTTGACGGGACCCTGTACGGGATGGGAAAGAGTGCGGGAAACACCCCCATAGAGCTTCTGGTCATGCATATGAACTCCAAGGGGGCCGCATATCACAATTCCCAGATACTCGAAGCCATAGAGGTGACTATGCTAGAGATGTACCGTAAGGTCGGATGGGGATATTCCTTCAAGTTCTTCCTTGCGGCTTCCCATGACTGCCATCCCAACTATGTGACCTATCTGATGGACACGGGCAAACTGTCTGTCAGGTCCATAAATGAGATTCTGTCATCTCTTGAGGATGAAAAGAAGCTCTTATATGACGCTGATCATATCCGTGACCTATATTTTGATTACCAGAAGCGCAGCTGTGCCGATTCGGAATCGGTATCGGAGCTTTATAAGGACCTGGCCGGAGCGGATATACTGATACTCGGTCCCGGAAAGAACATATACGCTCAGAGGGACAGGGTGGAAAGATATCTTGAGGGTAAGAACTGTACCCTTATCTCGATCAATTTTATCCCGGAAGGTTACGATATCGATTATGTTTTCATGAGCAATGCCAAGCGGTATGTGGGACTGAGTTCGGCCCTTTGTGAGCAGAAGAAGAGATCGAAGCTGATAGCGACCAGCAATATCACAAGGACAAGCGGAGAATTTGATTATACGCTCAATTATGGCGACCTTCTGGATGAGGAGGCTCTGATGCCCGATAATCCTCTTATCATGCTGCTTAAGATCCTTAAAAGATCCGGGGCCTCATCAATTGGGCTTGCGGGCTTTGACGGGTACAGGCAGACGAGCGTATCAAACTACGTCAATCCAAACATGGAATATTCATACAGCAGCAAGGAGGCAGACAATATAAACAGGGATACAGTCAGGGGAATCAGGAAGGCAGGCCTTGCAAAGCCCCCCGTATTTGTAACGGAGAGTATATATGAGACGTTATGATGCGGTCATATTTGACCTTGATGGGACACTGCTTGATACATCCGAGGGGATAATAAGATCGGTCAGTCATGTGATAGAGCTTAGAAACCTTCCCCATATAGGTGAGGATGTGATCAGAACCTTTATAGGACCACCCATGCAGAGGTCTTTTGCAAGGGTTTTCGGTATGGATGCGGTTACGGCAAATGCTGCGGCAGATGATTTCAGGAACAGATACAAGGATACCGACCTTCTCCTTGCAAGGCCCTATGACGGTATATACGATACCTTACGCGCGCTTGACGGGGCAGGGGTAAAATGTGCGGTCGCAACATACAAGAGACAGGACTATGCCGAGAGGATACTGGTCCATTTCGGCTTCGACAGACTGCTTGGTGCCATGTGCGGGGCTGACTTTGAAGGAAAACTTACCAAAAAGGACATCATAGAAAATGCCATAAAGGCAGTGGGAGTGACAGATAAGAAAAGGGCAGTGATGGTGGGTGACAGTGATAACGATGCCATGGGAGCTGAAGAGATCGGAGTGGATTTTATAGGTGTGACCTACGGGTTCGGCTTTGAAAGACAGGGTGATGTAGAATGTTTTTCAAATGTCGGATGGGCAGATAAGCCTGAAGGGATACAAAGGTATATCATATGAAGACCAAGGTTTCAGAATACATAGCTGATTTTTTCGTAAAACAGGGCGTGACCGATGCCTTCCTCATAACGGGAGGCGGAGCCATGCATCTTGATGATGCCATAGGACACAAAGAGGGGATCAGCTGCATATACGATCACCATGAGCAGGCCTGCTCCATAGCCGCCGAAGGCTATGCAAGGCTTACAGGAAGGATAGCACCTGTCATAGTTACGAGCGGACCGGGTGGAACAAATGCCATAACGGGCGTTATTGGAGCCTGGCAGGATTCGATCCCCATGTTCGTCATATCCGGACAGGTCAAGTTCGAGACCACGACCGCATCGACGTCTGTGCCCTTAAGGCAGCTGGGTGACCAGGAATTCCAGATCATCGACAGTGTACGCAACATGACAAAGTATGCGGTCATGATAGAGGATGCAAAGACTGTGAGATATCATCTTGAAAAGGCCTGGCATCTGGCCCTTTGCGGCAGGCCCGGCCCCGTGTGGCTGGATATCCCTCTTGATGTGCAGGCGGCACTCATAGATCCGGCCAGGCTGGAGGGATACGGGGGAGACGGGTATAGCAAGCCGGTTTATGACGAAAAGATATCGGACCTTATCCTTGAGAAGATCGTGAAGGCTAAGCGGCCCCTGATACTTGCGGGTACGGGTATAAACGTGGCCGGTGCAAGGGAAGAGTTCCTTGAATGTGCCGACAGCCTGGGCATACCGGTCGTAACCGCATGGAACGCCCATGACCTCATGAGGTGGGATCATCCATTATTTTGCGGCAAGCCCGGCACTGTTGGTCTTCGGGGCGGCAATTTCACAGTACAGGCCTCTGACCTCCTGCTCGTTTTGGGATGCAGGATGAACATAAGGATGATCAGCTATAATAAGCATGAGTTTGCAGGGGATGCTTACAAGATAGTCGTGGACATTGATGAGAACGAGCTTAAGAAGCCTACCGTGAAGGTGGATATGGCCGTTAACGCAGATGTGAAGGATGTCTTAAGAAGCCTTGGCGAGTGTGCCCGAAAGAATCCCTCATATGACAGCCGTAAGCATGAGGGCTGGCTTGGCCGGGCAAGGGATGTCGATGCCAGGTATCCCGCGGTCCTTGACAGCTACAGGAAGAGTGCCAAGCTTAATCCCTATGTTTTTCTTGAGGCTATGTATGATGTCCTCCGGGAGGATGATGTGGTCGTATGCGGCAACGGCGGTGCCTGCGTTATGGGCTTTCAGGCAGCGAAAGTAAAGGCGGGCCAGAGGATATTCACCAACTCGGGATGCGCGGCAATGGGCTACGGTTTTCCGGCAGCTCTCGGGGCAGCTGTTGCCAGAAGGAATGCTAAAGGACAGGAGACCCCTTCGACAAGGGTCATCTGTCTTGACGGTGACGGAAGCTTCATGATGAACCTGCAGGAGCTTCAGACCGTAAGGTACAACGATCTTGATATGAGAATCATAATATTGAATAACAATGGTTATCATTCCATCAGACAGACACAGCAGAACCTCTTTTCGGGCCGTCCCCTTATAGGAGTGTGTGACGGGAACGGGATATCCTTCCCGGATTTTGAAAAGGTGGCATATGCTTTTGATATACCCTATGTACGTATAGACAGGGAAGAGGATCTTAAAAAGAGACTGGAGGCTGCCATAGACGGACCGGGACCGGTCCTTATAGAAGCGGTCGTGGATGAGGGGCAGAACTTTGAGCCCAAGCTCTCATCCAAGGTCCATCCGGACGGGAGTATCACTTCCGCTGCCAATGATGATATGTTCCCCTTCCTTCCCAAGGAAGAATATGAAGAGGTCAGGCAATACCTGAAAGGATGAGGATATGAGCAGGATATCGATCATAATACCCGTATATTACAATTCCGATACCCTTATGATGCTGTACGAGGACATGAAGGAGAAGATCCTTACCACCCTGGGGGATTACGAGATCGTCATGGTGGATGACGGTTCCGGAGATGATTCCTTTTCAGTTATGGAGAGAGTAAGGGAAAGGGATGAGAATGTAAAGCTGGTAAGGCTTTCACGTAACTTCGGCGAACATGCGGCCATACTCGCCGGCCTGTCCGTATGTACTGGTGACTGCGCCGTCACCAAGCAGGCCGACCTGCAGGAGGATTCGGAACTGATCGTGCAGCTGTACGATAAATGGAAAGAGGGCAACAAGGTGGTCCTGGCCGTCAGGGCCGAAAGAGATGAGCCGGCGATCAAGAAATTCTTCGCAAACCTCTACTATTCCATAGTACGCAAGACCATAGACGAGAAGATGCCCAAGGGAGGCTTTGACTGTTATCTGCTTGACCGTCAGGCCATAGAAGTCCTCCTTAAGCTTGATGAGAAGAATTCTTCCCTCTCACTCCAGGTGCTGTGGATAGGATTTAAGTCCGATATGGTCTATTTCCACAGAAAAGACCGGGAGGTGGGCAGTTCGCGCTGGACATTCTCCAAAAAGTTCAAGCTTGTGGTTGACAGCATGATGAGTTTTTCATATTTCCCGATCAAGTTCATGTCGGGCATGGGTGTTGTCATGGCCATACTGGCCTTCATATGGATACTGGAGGTCCTGATTGAATATTTCGCAATAGGGACTCCCGTAAAGGGATGGTCCACCCTTATGTGCCTGGTTCTTTTTTCATCCGGGGTCATCCTGCTCATGCTGGGTGTCCTGGGAGAGTACCTGTGGAGGACACTTGATGCAACAAGGAACAGGCCGGTGTTCATCATCGATAAGGTAGTAAAAGAGCGCAGGGCCCAAAAGGATGACAAGGGAGCAAGCTTATGATGACGACATACATCATCATATTCATATCGGCATCGCTGATATCCGCCTTTTCCCAGATCCTCCTGAAAAAGGCGGCCTTGGTGACCTACAGTTCCTGGATATATGAGTACCTCAATGTCAGGGTCATAAGCGCATATGCCATATTTTTTGCGGCAACGATCCTTACCGTATACTGCTACAAAGTCGTCCCGCTCTCACTAGGGGCCATGCTCGAGGCCAGCGGTTATGTCTTCGTTACCATACTGGGGCGGATCATGCTGAAGGAAAAAGTATCAAAGCGCAAGATAGCCGGAATGGCCCTTGTCATAGCCGGTGTCATGCTGGTTGTATAGATTTTTATGAAAAAGATCGAAAAGGCAAATATCATCATCATATATTCGGCGGCCTTCATCCCGGTCTTTATGCTCTGCTATGCCTGCTTCTGGCATAAGGGCCTTTTGCCTGTATACGGTATTGACGGGATAGGACAGTATTATCCCGTATTCCTTCATATCGGAAGGCTGATAAGGGAATCCTTATCCGGCATAACCTCCGGCGCCCCCTTCAGGTTTTATGACCTGAGCGTGGGTATGGGGGAGGATATACTGGGGACACTGAATTATTACGGCCTGGGGGATCCCCTGAACATTATAGCCGTCTTTTCCGATGGGACATCGGGGCCTTACCTTTTTTCCTTTGTCTATTACCTTAGACTCTATCTGGGAGGTCTTGCCTTTCTTGTATACTGTAGAAGGTTCGGGATCTCGAAGCTGTCGTCTGCAGCGGCTGCCTTATGTTATGCCTTTTGCGGATACGGCATATATGCTGCCGGCATGTACACCCAGTACGGGGCCATGCTCTATGTATTTCCCCTTCTGCTTACAGGCTGTGAAAGGGTGATGGGCAGGGAAAAAGGAAGATGGATACTCTATGTATCTGCTGCATATCTGGGACTTTGCGGCTTTTATTTTACATATATGTGTGCCCTTGGCCTCATTGTCTACTGCGCTGTAAGAGCCCTCTTTACCCGGGAAGGGGTGTGGCAGGCAGCCGTGGCGTGCGGTAAATGTGCCGGGATATTCCTGTTGGGGCTATGCCTGGCGTCCCCGGTCCTTCTGCCATCCCTTATGTCTTTTTTATCAAGCGCCAGATCAGGCTCACTTGGAGCAGGACAGCTTTTTATCCTGTCCAACTATATACCCTCGCTTACAAGAAGGTTTGTGAGTGATGTCAATGTAATGAACGGGATGAGAAACTATCCGGTCATGATAGGTGCAGCCTCTCTTTTCTTTGTCAGTAAGGACAGGAGGATAGTCCAGCTTAGGATAGCCGTAGCCGCCCTTCTGGTCCTTTTGTATCTTCCGATAACCGCAATAGTCATGAACGGTTTTTCCAATCCCAGGGACAGGTGGGTCTTCGAGGCACAGCTGATCCTTTGCGTGGCCTTTGCGGTCGCCGCGGACAGGATAAGGGACATGGGGTGGGCTCATGTGTACAGGGCGGGCCTGATCCTTGCAGCGTGCAATATCCTTCTTTCCTTCTGGGGCAGGTATTCAGGCCTTGGGGATAATGAGAAGGCTCTGTATGCAGATGCAGGCTCTGTCATGGCCTCAACAACATCGCCTGTGAGCGCTTCAGCCCTTATAAGGGAAGATACGGGCCTGTTCCGGGTATCGGGAGAGTTTACGAGCGGGCTTAACGGCCGCCCTTTAAATGACGGCATGAACGCCGGTTACTACGGGACCTTTTACTGGTTTTCGGTAGTAAATGAGAATACACAGGCTTTTGTTGATGAAGCCACAAAGGTTTCAAACGACTGGAGGAGCTTCGGTCTCGGAGATGAAAACAGGTATAACAGTGCGGCTGCGGTCAAGTATTATCTGTCAAAGTCCGGCCGGGCCCCGCAGGGGTTTTCTCCTGCGGAGAGATTTGAATACAAGGGTGAAGACTGGCAGGTCTTTGTAAATGATGACTTCGGTGGATTTGCCTATCTTGCCGGCGACGACGGCCTTATAAGAGGATACTGCGAAGACTGTACATATGCCGTTAACGATTTTTCCTGCAGGATACCGGAAGATGCAAAGAGTGCGGGGATAATGACGGCCTTCCCCTATACAAAAGGATGGAGGGCATATATAAACGGGGAGCCGGCTCCCACAAAGAACAGGGATGGTTTTCTTGAAATAAGTGCCGAAAATATCTCAAAAGGTGATATATTTACATTACATTATGTGACACCCGGTCTTATGGCAGGAGCAGTTGCCGCCCTGCTTTCACTTATTGCCTATATGCTTTTGGAGCTTGTGATAAGATATAAGGGTAAAAGACCTTCGGGGAAGGGGGATAAAGAAGATGATACCCGTCAATGAACTTGCAAGAGGATTTAAGCTTTATCAGAAGGAATATGAGGACAGGGCCCTTGAGGTACTGCGAAGCGGCTGGTATATCCTGGGAAGGCAGATGACATCCTTTGAAGAGGAGTTTGCCGCAGCCCTTGGCGAAGACTGTGACTGTGCCGGGGTTGATAATGGCCTTGATGCCATATGGCTGGGCCTTAGGGCCGCAGGCATAGGAGCAGGTGATGAGGTCATAGTACAGGCCAACGGTTATATAGCGACCATGCTGGGTATAATGAACTGCGGGGCCACTCCTGTATTCGTAGAGCCGGATGAGTATTATCAGCTTGATGCTGATGCCATTAAAAAGGCTGTGACCGAAAGGACAAAAGCCGTGATGGTGACCCACCTGTACGGGCAGGCGACCCGTATGGACAGGATATGCGATGAGTGCCGGCACCTTGGCCTGATGCTTTTCGAAGACTGTGCACAGAGCCATTTTGCTTCTTTTAAGGGAGTAAATACGGGGCTTTTCGGCAAGGCCTCCTTCTTCAGCTTTTATCCGACCAAGAACCTGGGAGCCTTCGGAGATGCCGGGGCCGTGGTATCAAAGGACAGCGCCATAACAGATGCTGTCAGGATCCTAAGAAACTACGGTAGCGACAGAAGATACCATAACATAGACATAGGATACAACATGAGGCTGGACGAGATGCAGGCAGGGCTTTTGCGTGTACGCCTGTCTCATATGGAGGAACTTATAGCCAACAGAAGACATATAGCAGACAGGTATCTGAATGAGATGAAAAACCCAAAAGTGGAGCTTCCGAAGACCGCCGAAGGATGCTCGCATACCTGGTACCAGTTCATAGTCCGTGTCGATGACCGCAAAGCCTTTATGGACCATATGAAAAATGAAGGGGTTGCAACGGATATCTCATGGGAGACGCCGCCCTATCTCCAGCCCTGTATGATGGAAAAGTTCGGATACGGACCGGGCAGCTTTCCGGTTACCGAGGATATATGCGCACATATCGTTACGCTTCCCATGATGGAATACATGGAAGAGGATGAGATAACAAAAGTGATAGAAGCTGTAAATGCTTTCTGAAAGGAGATCATATGATGAAGATGCGATATAAAGGATACGCTCTGATGCTGGCCCTGGTCCTTACGGGGATCCTTCTTGCAGGCTGCGGAAAGGATGATGATGAAAAGGCCCCGGAAGGTGCCGACATCAACAATGCAGCACAGGCAGCGGCTGCAGAAGATGAGGATATGTCCGAAGATGATGCGGAAGATGATGCGGAAGGAGAAGAGGATTTTGCAGAGGATGAGGAATATTCAGACGAAGAGGACCCTGCAGAAGACGAGGATATGTCCGAGGATGAAGAGTGGACCGATTATGACGACTTTGTGCAGGAACAGTCCCAGAAGTATGATTTTAAGGATTTTGATGAGATAATCTCGTCCCTCAAGAGCGGACAGGGGTATGCCTATATCAGACTCCAGGGACTTGATGAAGACCTGCTTGCCGTAAGTGAAAGCCTTTCGGGAACGGACGGGTCTGCAGATGAGGCCAGTATTTACCGCATGGAAGACGGTATCTGTTCCTTTATGAGTTCTGTGGGCGGATACGGTCCCGAATTTCCTTTAAGGGCGGACGACGGCCTTTTATATGCCGGTGATGACAAATGCTATGAAACCTACTTCGTATCGGAAGAATACGGAAGCCTCATGATGAAGGACAGCATCGAGGAGGATGAAGAAGACGGTAAAACCTTGTATTTCGGTTTCGTACGGGAAACGAACGATTTCGACAATGATAAGGAATATACGGGCGGGGCGGAAGAGTTTAAGAAGCTCATTGCCGATAGAGACAAAAAGAGTGTGATCAAGTTCACACAGGTAAAATAGACGGGCGCGGAGGATCATGCGTTGAATACCGAAAAGAAAACAAGACTGTTTCTGTTCATAGGATCAGCCGCAACTCTTGCTGTTGTTGTGGCTTTCCTTGTGATACTTAACATAAGGGAACCGGAGGAATACACGAGGGTCCCGCTTTCGGTCCTCTTCATAGTATCGGCGATAGCCTGCCTGGCACTCGGTGCCTTCTTTGCCAGAGGACCGGTCTTTGATGAGGACGGCAATATCGAGAGTGTCAATATCAATGCCATGCTCCTCGTTGTGCTGGTCATCATCCAGGTCTCCTTTTTCTTTGAGATAATATCGGTAAGGAATCAGAGACTGAATTATGAGCTCTACATGAACATAAGACACTATACAACGTTGGCGGAAAAGGTGGAGCCTGAGGATCTGAACGTAGTCCTTACGGACATGCGGTCCGGAGCCATAACGGATATTGCAATAACCGCTGAAGGGGGCAAGATCTTATATTCCTCCGACCGGCATCTTATCGGAGAGAGGCTCTCGCCAACTTCCTACACTTATCCCTTCACGGGAGATACATCCATATGCTATATGGTTGACGGATCGTATAACAGCACCCAGATGAGATCTGTGATCCTCAACCTGATCACCGTGCTCGTTACCAGTGTTTTCTTTTCCGTTGAGATAGTGATAATGATGACCCGGGTGATCGCAAGAAGGATGACGGGAAGCGTTGGTATGACAACATCGCTTTACTATATAAGGCAGATATCCTTTCTCTTTTATTTTGCATCGAGATTATCCTCGGCCTTTATCCCTATCATGGCAAAATCCCTGCCTAATCCCTTCGGGGGGATGTCAGGCAATACTGCGGCGGGACTGCCCCAGTCTGCAGAGACCCTTCTGACATGTTCGGCTATATTCATAACGACCCTGATACTGGAGAAAAAGGGATGGAAACTCCCCTTTGTCTCGGGAGTGCTGATGGTAGCCGCGGGAACCTTCCTGTCGGCGTTTTCGGTAAACCTTCCCATGTTCATACTGTCAAGAGCGATCGTGGGTCTGGGGTACGGCTTTTGCTGGATGACCATGAGAAATCTTTCGCTTTTCGGAAAGGATCAGAAGGAACAGCTTGTAGGCTTTGCATTGCTCAATGCCGGTATATATGCCGGAATGAACTGCGGGTCATCGCTCGGAGCCATCCTTGCCGATATATTCGGCTATAAGACAGTATTTGTCATTTCGGGAGTGGCAACACTTGTTACGACCCTCTTTATCATGAAGATGGAAAATGCGAAGCTTTCGCAAAGGGCGGAAGAAGAGGCAAAAGAGCAGGATACGGCTCCTGATGAAGAAGGCTCTTCGAGAATGAACATCATATCGGCCGTACTCTTTGTAATCCTGATGATAGCACCCGCTTCGATCGCCGCTTCATTTACCAGCTACTTCCTGCCCGTCTACTTTGAGGATATGGGGAAGACCGTAACGGATGTCGGAAGGGCGCAGCTTCTGTACGGTATCGTCATAGTATATGCCGGCCCGCTCCTTTCAAAGGGCATAGCGGTATTTAAGGAAAGGGCCTTAAAGAGGATCAATCTGATCTACAATCTGCTCATATCACTTTCCCTCTTCCTTCCCGGCATAGGGTCAGGAATGCTTTCGTCATTCATAGGATCAGCACTTTTAGGTACTGCCGACTCCTTCGGCTTCGGGGTTCAGAACAATTATTTCCTGGCCCTTCCCGCGGTCAGAAGGCTGGGCGCCTCAAGATCGCTCTCGGTCCTGTCCTTTATCAAAAAGCTTCTTGAGATGGCAGGCCCCCTTGTTTTTGCCGCCATACTGGTACTTGGATACCAGGCGGGGATCAGGGCTCTTGCCATATCGTTTGCGGTAATGGCTCTTGCTTTTGTCCTGCTGGACAAAGTGACCCGGAAGAAGGGAGAGAAGGTATCATGAATGTAAGTGTCGTGTACGGGGGGACAAAAGAAGAACGCGATGCCTCATATAAGAACGCGAAGGATATAGCCGAGGTGCTAAAGGAAAGGGGATACCGGGCAATACTCATCCCTTTCGAACATGATATAATAAATACACTGCGCAGGGAAAGTACCGATGTGGTCTACCTCTGCGTTCAGGGTAAGGGATACGGTGACGGTACCCTTCAGGGTATACTGGAGCATGAAAAGATTTCCTTTACGGGATCGGGTATGAGAGCGGCCAGTCTTATAAATGACAAGATACTCTGCAAGCTGCTCTTTGATAAATATGACATATCAACCCCAAAATGGAGGATACTTGGCAGGAAGGATTATGAAAATGGCGACTTCTCTTTTGACGCATCGGATTATCCCTTTGTGGCAAAAGCCCCTACCCAGGGCGGAAGCTTCGGGATCGAACTGATCAAAAGCAGGGAGGATCTGCCCAATATCGGAAAGGTTTTTGAATATGATGATCCCCTGCTCATAGAAGACTATATCGATGGAAGGTTCTTTACGGTGGGCCTTTATGAAAGCAACGGAAAGCTCATAACCCTGCCCGTGGTGGAGGGGATAGACCTTGAGAAGAAGGAAAAAGAGACCGGCGGAGACCTTATCAGTTTTACCGGAGCATACAGTGCAAGAGAAAGCAGCCTGGACGATAAGCTTGCCGGCAGGATGGAGGATATGGCCCGGAAAGTATTTGAGATAACGGGTGCAAGAGCTTTGGCCAGGGTCGATTTTATGGTCGATGCTAACCTTGTACCATATGTACTTGAGATAAACGCCGTACCCGGGCTGAAGCGGGCGAGCCTGATGCCCAAAGAGGCCATGATAGCCGGTATAGATTATGCCGATATGATAGAAGATATATTAAAGGCTGCTCTTTGATCAGAATATAGGGAGGGAATGTGCCATGTTTAAAAATATGAAGATCAGTATAAAGATACTCCTGGTCATACTGATAATGTCTCTGGGGTCACTGCTCATCGTTTTCGGAGAGTCATTCTATTTTATGAACTCCATGGTGGATGAATTCGAGCAGGCCAATATCGCCCTGGGGATCAATTCATCCGATGTCACAAAAGATTCGCTGATAGACCAGACGGAGCAGTACTTAAAGCAGCTGGTAACGAAGCAGGCACAGGCAACGAACATCAGGCTTAACAGTGTCAACAGGATAGTCACCCAGTCGGCAGAGTATACGTCAAGCCTTTTTAAGAACAGGACCAATTTTGTGGGCAGGGACATGCCCAGACCCGATCAGACCGAGGCGGGAGTGGCCTGTTCCAAGTATTTCCTGGTAAAGGGAGTTGCAAGGACGCCTGCCATCATGCAGGAAGTAAAGACACTTTCAAACTGTGAGTATGCATTTGCTCCCTATCTTGATAACAACGATATTCTTGACAATATCTACATAGGTACCAAAAGCGGGATATCCTACAGATATTCGAGATCGAACAAATACAATGAGGACTATGATCCCAGGGAGAGAGACTGGTATAAGGCCGCCATGGAAAAGCCCGGCACACTCGTCTGGCTGCCGACATACCTTGATTCATACGGTAATACCTGTATCACTGCAGCCATGACCTACAACGACGCAAGCGGCAATCCCATAGGGGTCGTGGCATCGGATATCCTGCTCCAGGATGTCATCGATGATGTCATGAGCCTGCGTATAGGCCAGACCGGATCCTGTTTCCTGCTGGGGAGCGACTTAAGCTTTATAGCGCATGCCGATATGGCGGACGAAGGCTTTGATCCCATGCTGGAAAACCATGTCAGTGACTATGATCTCATCAATCAGCTCAGGTCCGGAACAGACGGGATAATTGAGTGTAATTATGAGGGAAAAGACTGCTACATAGCTTTTTCGGATCTTGACGAGACGGGGTGGTACTTCTGTGCTTCCATTGATTCCGCCGAGGTAACGGCTCCCGCTGTAAAGGCAAAGGAGGAAAGCGACAAGCTGACCGAGACGACCCAGCAGAGCATGCAGGACAGACTCTTTGCCACATACAGGATGTTCATGATATTCTTTGCCCTCGTCGGTATCATCATAACGATGATAAGCTTTGCGGTATCAGGGACCATCACTAATCCCATCAAAAAACTCACAGCCAATGTAAAAGCCATAGGGCAGGGTGATTTTGACAGGAAGATACCTGTGGATACCCAGGATGAAGTCGGGATGCTGGCCGAGAGGTTCAATGAGATGCAGGATAACCTCAAGGTGTACATGGAAAACATCACCAAGGTCACTGCCGAGAAGGAAAGAATAGGAACGGAGCTGTCGGTAGCGGCCCAGATACAGGCAGACATGCTGCCCAATATCTATCCGGCATTTCCCACACGGAATGATTTTGACATATATGCATCCATGGATCCGGCCAAGGAGGTCGGAGGGGATTTCTATGATTTCTTCCTGATAGATGATGATCATTTGGCACTCGTGATGGCGGATGTATCGGGCAAGGGAGTACCGGCAGCCATGTTCATGATGATGTCCAAGATCCTTGTCGGCAACTACGCAATGCTCAGCTCATCGCCTGCCGATACCCTTATAAAGGTCAACAATCAGATCTGCAAGAACAATGCAAACAGCATGTTCGTTACCGTCTGGCTTGGTTTTCTTACCATATCAACCGGTCATGTTATAGCAACAAATGCCGGGCATGAATACCCTATACTCAGAAAAGCAAACGGGGAATATGAGATATTCAAGGACAAGCACAAACTGCCGGTGGGCTCCATGGAAGATACAAAGTATCAGGATTACGAGTTCACGCTTGAGAGAGGAGGAGGGCTCTTCCTTTATACAGACGGTGTTGCCGAGGCCACGGATTCGGACAATAAGCTTTTTGGTACCGACAGGATGATAGAATCGCTCAACAGACATAAGGAAGACAGCCCCAGACAGCTCCTCGAGAACCTGCGCAGGGATGTGGACGGTTTTGTCGGGGACGCTCCTCAGTTTGATGACCTTACCATGATGTGTGTACAGTTAAAGTAGAAGGATGACAGAAGAAGAATACTCCGTAGGTTTTCTTTTTGCGGTTGCCTAAGCATGGTTGACGGAGTGGTTTCCGGACAGGTTCTCTGTATTTTGATTACTATGCGGCCCCCGGCAATATAGGAACTTTTGCCAGGGAGTATTACCGGTATTATGTGCTGGTACCACCCTTTATGGCAGTGACGGTATTTCTGGATGAGATTAGCTATGTCTGTTATCTGCTTGTTGTTTCGATCCATTTCCTCAAGAAGAGCAACACCTATAGGCTGAAGCCGTATTTCTCCATCCGGGATCTCTTCGTATTCGCCAAGTTTTCGCTTAAGACCAATTCCGCCGGTCTTTGCATGTTCGTAGTGTCAGTCGCATTTACAAAAGCGATCCTCTTATTCATGGGGAGCGATTATCTCATTGCCAATACGGTACTATGTGCCATGCTGGAAATATACCAGATAATGAACGGGCCTTCCGAAGCGGCGGAATATCTGTTTGCCACCTACACCGGTGAAAAGAACGGTGAAGGAATAAAGATCCTCTTTAAGGAAGCTTTGACCGCCTGTGTGTTCATAGGCATGATATTTTCCCTCCTTCTGCTCCTTAGGCCCAATCTGGTGCTTATGCTGTACGGGATAGAAGATTCTCCGTTTGGGGGTGAACTCGTCAAATGCATCAGATACTGTTCCGTGGGCCTGATCGCAGCTTCCGTGGGAGGCTTCTTAAGTGATTATTACGGTGATACGGAAAAGCCCCTGTGGTCATGTATGATGGTAGCCTTCCGCACAGCCCTTTTTCCCATCCTGTTCTGCGTGACCTTTATCCTGGACGGCGGGATCGTCGGAATGGGTATAGGTATGCTCCTGGCACAGATCGTTGCCGTGGCTGTGTTCTTCACACCGCAGCTGGTCCGGCTTGTGGCGGATGATCCGGCTGTATATGAAACATCCCTTGAGTACTTTAGGGCTATGCGCTTTTATCCTCTTCTGGATGTGTTTGATACCTTCATGTTTGCATACGTGCTGTACCGGAGAGGATATCTGCATTTTTATTCTGCCATTATCTGCCGGATCGGAATAAATGTGTTCCTTTCGTGGCAGCTTGGCATGAGCATGGGAGTTACGGGCATAGGCCTGGCATCGATCATATCCCTTGTGGTCGCATTATCGATAAAGCTTACTTTTCTGTTTTCCTCAAAACACGGCCTCAAGTTCGTGTGGCATCTGAACCTGCGTGATGTACTTGAAGTGGCGATACTGGGCTTTCCGGAAAGTGCGATCCTTCAGGATCATAATGGATATAATCTCGCTGACATATCATAGGAAATCAGTTGTGAAACTTACTCAAGCCGGGTTGTGACTTTAGAATTACTTTTTTCGAATAGATGGATGAGGAATTTCAATGAAGAAAATCGTATGAAAGACAATAACATGAAAATTGAGCGGCGGTGGTATTGGATCTGATTGGCTCCTTCCTGTGGGGCCGGGAAATAAGGAGCATGATGAGCGACTCGCTCGCGCACAGCATGGAGTGGGTGAAGGACAATGCCGAGACTGAAGATGCGGTGGTGCTCTCCTGGTGGGACTACGGCTATTACTATGAGCCTGATTCCGAGCACCCCGCTCTCTGGGACGGAGGTACAGGGACTGCGAGTAGGTTGAACATAGTCGGAAGGATACTCTCGACCGATGATCCGAAGCTCTGCTACTCACTGATAAAGATGATTTCGACGTCGGGCAACAAGCCGGTCAATATGTTCACGGACAAGCTCGGGAAAGCAGAAGGCTTTGATGCGTTGTTTAAAGTAGTGGTGATGGATAAGGACAACTCGATCAAAGCCCTGACGGATGAGTATGGCTTCGGCGGCAGTGAGGCTGCAGAGCTCGAGGCTTTACTGCATCCGAGCGACCCGATGGAAGTCTACCTCGCGATGTATGAGACCATGACCGAACAGCTCGGGGTCTTCGAGTACTACGGGAATTGGAACTATGACGGAGATAACACGGTGCCGGTTAAAACTGTGCACACGTCGCTGCCGGATGGGAGCGCTGATATGAGCTCGACCGATACCAAGGTGCAGGAGTTCTTCGAGAAGAGACAGAAAGAAATACTGTGGAGGCTCTATATCTCAGGTGATATAATAAAGAAGAGCGAAGTATCGGACTCTGAAGATGACGAGGCATATGCCGACGAGCCGGCCTTCGAGAAAGTATTTGAAGAGGACGACGGCTGTGTCGGCTTCATGATCTGGAAGCTCAGCTGGTAGTAAAGAGCGTATTCGCAGCCAAATATCGAACGCTTGAAATGGCTCGGTCCGCAAGGGTTTATACATACAATCCTAAAGTAAGACCGTCAGTCGAGGATCTGCGTGCGTCTTTGTTTGTCTTACCTGAAGATATTCCCGATGCTATTCAAAAGGACCCGATCGCCCGGCAGAATTATCAAAGCTTCTGGGTGGACTTCATATTCGAGCATTATGAAGGTTTTAAGCTGCTGATCTGTTGCTCCGAGGGTTCAGTATTAAGACATCTGGTTTACGATGAAATACTGGAAGTGATAGAAGGAGATGATATAAAAATTGAAGCGGTGGAGTATGTAAAGGCGTAATAACATCTCATAGAGTTAAGGCGGGTAGCTGCGTTTCCGGCGTGGCTACCCTTTTTTCGTTCGGATTATAGACAGAGATGCAAACGAGTGTTATTATATATAATGTTAGTCATGGCTAACCAAAAAGGAGGACGATATGCCAAGTATTCAGGCAAAAATGATCAGCGGTCTGTTTAAGCTGATCGGGGTAAATAAGATGCTGGATAAACAGGGAGCGGATTTTGAAAAGCTCCTTGAGAGCTATAAGGAGAAACAGAAAAAACCCCTAAAGATCCCATATTCCAAGATGGAAGCCTTTGACATTCAAACAAGGGTGATCGGCGGGACAACCTGTTATACGGTTTGCAGGAAAGGGGCAACACCCAAGCGAGCCGTGCTGTATCTTTTTGGAGGCGGATATATCTTGCCGCCGGATCCCGGAGATATCATACTCTGCGGACAGATAACAGAGAACTGTCATGCCAAGGTGTGGTTTCCGCTTTATCCCATGGCTCCTGAACACAGGCTTATAGAGACCCTTCAAAGCACGCTTAAAGTATATCAGGATATACTAACAGAATATGATGCATCGTCGGTACGTTTTTTCGGAACTTCATCCGGTGGCGGACAGGCGATGTCTTTATGTGTATATATCAGACACGAGGATATAGATGTTCCGTTACCGGGAAAGCTCGTGCTTCAGTCACCGGGACCGCAGGTTCCGCCCAGTGAAAGCCAGAAGGCGGAAATGGAGAAGCGCAGGAAACTCGATGTAATGATATCTCCCCGCTTCTTTGACAATATTGCTCCTGTACTGGCTACGGGAGATGAAGCATATCTGCTCAGTCCTCTCCTTTGTGATCTGACAGGCTTCCCGGAGATTGATGTCTTCTACGGAACAAGAGAGGTCATGATCGCATATCTTAAGGATTTTCAGGATGTATGCGGGAAGTATGGAGTGAAGCTTAATGTGCATATCGGCAAAGGAATGATGCATTGTTGGGGCGCCATGGAATTTGTGCCGGAAGCCCGGGCGGTGAGACAGGAGTATTTTAAAGCGTTACAGTAGAATTATTATTTTTTGCCAAACGATTAGTGATTGCTAACATGTGATAGTTTACTAATGGGCTGATGAGCGAGAGCATGATCATTTGGTTTTTTATTAATTTCCTGGGATTGGGAGCAGAAAATGAAGAACTATCTAAATAAAAGTGTGTGGCTATTTTCGTTTTAGCAGTGATATTGTCAGAAAGCATGACTTGACAAGGAGACATAAATGTTGTAATCTGCGATAGCGAACAATGATAGCTTATCGTGGATTTTAATAATGCCAAGAGATAAAACATTAAGTCATATTAAGGTTAATAAGGCTATAAAGGAAGAGTTCCTGGAAAAGGGATTTAAGGA
>JAILLI010000029.1 GCA_024693225.1 Lachnospiraceae bacterium | reverse complement strand
GGAATCTCATCGCCTAACACAGTTGCAGTCTTTGCATCATATGACTTTACATAGGACAGATTTATAAGATATGCTCTGTGAACTCTGAAAAAATCATCACCTGCCACCTTTTCCAGATCACTCATTTTCCCATAGTACTCTATCTGTTTCCGGTCCTTCATATGAAGAATGATACGATGCTCAAGGACTTCCGCATATGTTACATCTGTCAGCGCTACCGTTCGGTTAACCCCTCCTGATTTTATCAGGAAGGATCTTCCGTTTTCGGATCCATTCTTGTTCTCCATAATTGTATTGATCCCCCTCCGTTCGTTGGCAAGATCAACTGCCTTCTTAATCGTCTCAACAAGTTTGTCCCTGCCAAACGGTTTTACTATATATTGAACGGCACCGACGTCGAATGCCTGAAAAACATATTCCTCCACCGCAGTTACAAATACAAGGATAGTTTTATTGCCCATCGTACGGAGTATCCGTGCGGCCTTCATCCCGTCCATCCCTGGCATTTGAATATCGAGAAACAGGATATCCGCATCAAAACTAGCCGATACCATATCCGATGCATCAGAGTATTGTGACACCAAAGCGTCCGGATCAACTTCCCGTACACACTTCTCGATATAGTCCCTTATAGGTTTTTCATCATCGCATATGGCTATCTTCAGTTCACGATCCATTTCTGACTTCCTTCCAAACCCAATATGTCGTTGTTATTATCGGAAAGACTGTTGCGTATTATAATATATTATACGTGAAACGCACTTTTTTTGACGTGAAATGCAAAAAGCATGTCTTTTCCCCCAATTTTTCCCCCATTTTGTCCCCCATTTTGTCCCCCATTGATGGGGGAAAACTGTCGAAATGAGACAACTACAGACGATGTGTGTCGAACACCGTGATGGCTTTCAAACCCGCATGGTTACTGCATTTTAAAGCAACAAAATAGCACCTGACAAAGTCAGATGCTACTTAGTGCAGAAAAAGGGACTTGAACCCTCATGGTATTGCTACCACACGGACCTGAACCGTGCGCGTCTGCCAATTCCGCCATTTCTGCATCCGGCTTAACACCGTTTCAATACATTACCACAAAACTTTCCCCTTTGTCAATAGACCGGATTCACTCGTTGGGCGCAAATTCGAGAATATCGTCATCATCGCTGACGTCCTCATCTTTTACGTTTATGTTGTTCTTTATAACGCTGCTTACTTCCTTGTACAGCCTTAAGGCCCTGGCATGATCCGCCCGGACGGCTACCTCATCCCCGGCATCCGACGCCCTCTCAAGGCCTGCTGCAAGCTGGGACAGTTCCATGGCCCCTATGGTTTTGGCGGAACTCTTTACCGAATGGATGAGTATCGAGTAATCCTTCCATTCCTTCCGGTCATAGTATTTGCGCAGGTTCTCACTTTTTTTGGAATATTCCTTTGAGAACTCGGAAAGTACCGACATGTATATGTCAGTATCGTCTCCGCAGTGGGAAAGGCCGGCTACGGTATCAAATCCCCTCATTTCAAGAAGAGGCAGTATATCTTTCATCCCCTTGTTTTCTGCCGTCCCCTCTTCCGTTTTTCCGGACCCGATCACGACCTTGTCGGCAGCTATGTTCTCGGCAAGTATCCTCTCGAGTTCATGACCGTCAACAGGCTTGGTGATGTAATCATTAAAGCCCTGGGCTATATACCGCTCCCTTGCTCCTCTTACTGCATCGGCCGTAAGGCAGATGACAGGCGTATCATGATTTTGCGAAGCTTCGGAGGAACGTATATTGGCAAGTACCTCTGAACCGTCCATCCCCGGCATGCGCTGGTCGAGAAGTATTGCATCATATCTCATCTCTTCGGAAAGCTTTATGGCATCAGGTCCGTTCATCGCCGTATCAATGGTGATGCGGGTCTCACGGAGCAGGCCGGATACTACCGTGAGATTCATCCTGGTATCATCAACAACAAGTATCCGTGCCTGTGGCGCCTTGAAAGAACCCCTGTATGACTTAAGCCCCGCACCGCTTCCCGGAGCGGTCCTGTAATCGCCTATAGGTTCGGCATCTTCTATCTTCTGCCAGAGCTCAAAGGAGAATACCGAGCCCTCACCATAGGTACTGCTGACCATGAGTTCACTGCCCATAAGTTCGAGGAGCTTTGTTACTATGGATATCCCAAGGCCCGTACCTTCTATGTTCCGGTTCCTGACTATATCAAGCCTCTCAAAGGACTGGAAGAGCTTCTCCATGTCTTCGTCCTTTATGCCTATACCGGTATCCTTTACCTCAACATACAAAAGAATGCGGTCATCACTTCGTTCCACCTCATCGATCGTCATCGTCACCGATCCCTCCGGCGTGTATTTGACCGCATTTGTGAGCAGATTGACTATGACCTGGCGGATACGCATATCATCACCGTACAGTTCTGAGGGGAGGCCCGGCACAACGTTTACATCAAAAGCCAGTCCTTTTGATGCCGCCCTGTCGCCTACCGCATTCACAAGATATGTGATCATTGAAGACAGCTTGTACTTGACCGGGACTATCTCCATCTTACCGTCTTCGATCTTGGAAAAATCAAGTATACTGTTGATAAGGTCTAAAAGGGTGGCTCCGGAGGATTTGATATTCCTGGCATATTCAAGCACTTCTTCCTCCCCGGTCCTGCGTATTATCATCTCGTTCATGCCCAGTATGGCATTTATGGGGGTCCTGATCTCGTGGGACATATCGGCAAGAAAGCTGCTCTTGGCCCTGTTGGCCTCGTCAGCTGCGCTCTTTTCAAGTCGCAGGACCTTGGCCTCATATTCCTGCCTCTGCCTGCCGACTTTCATCTCTTCCATCTTCTTGCTGTATACCTGCTCGTTCCTGTAACCCAAGAAGTAAAAGAGGGATATGAGGGCAAAGATAAGGATCGAGACCACCACATTGACCACCAGCTGTGCACGCGTCTCTTCAAAAAGCTCTTCATCGCCGACAACTATGAGCACATACCACTGATCCATGACGGAGCTTGTAAAGACGGTGCTGTCTGCATCATTTATGACTGCTTCCTTACTGTGGTTTCCGGGCTCGGTAAGGTTAGCAAAGAGTTCCTCACCAAGTTGATCCTTCAGGTTGTTTCCCACAAGGGTCCGGTCATGGTGGGCCACTATCATCCCGTCATCGTCGATGACCATGGCGTAGCCTTTTCCGCCAAGACTTATCTCTTCCGTAAGCTCCTGTATATGATTGACTATGACATCAAGAGCCACGACATCGGGTGACCCTTCAGATCCTTCCTCCGTAAGGGACTTGCATATGGTAATGACCGCGGACCCCGTCTGTGCATCTATGTATGGGGCTACTATCACCACCTTGCCGTGCGCATCCACGGCATCCGTGTACCAGCTTCTTTGGGTGGAATCATAACCTTCGGGCGGTACCCATCCCAGACCGTCCATATACTTTCCCCTTACATAAGCGTATATACCGGTAAAGTTTTCATCAAACTCGGTTTTCTGTTTTTCAGTCTCTTTCAGGATATACTCCTCGATCTTGGCCTGATCCTCACCACCTTCTATCATAAGCTCAACGGTATCGGCCGTGACTTTCAGCGTGGACTGAGCAAGATAGAGATAGTTCTGCAGTTCCGCGGCAGCTGTTTCGGCTTTATCCTCACCGGTCTCATACATTCTCGATGAAGCGACCCCGTAATAGAGATTGGAGTTGTAGATAACGGAAAAGATCATAAGACCCAGCGTTACTATGAGGGTCAGGATCAGATTAAACCTTGACCTTCCCTCTTCGGGCGTCCTCGGCTCTTCTTCCTTTACCGTCCTGTACCTGAGAAATACCATATAGAGAACAGCCAGTATCAGCAGGGCCAGGAAAAGGGATATGACCAGAAGTGTCACGGCTATGATATTGTAAACACCGCTGTCATCACCCTCGGGAATGGTATTTTTCATCCATATCGCAAGATAATATCCTCCGGCACAGACACCCGCTATTATAAAGAGTACCAGGCCCTGGATACGGACCTGAAATCCTATCTCTTCCGCATTCTTTTCCCCTCTTTGGTAACCCTCTGCCTCATAATTCTTTCCCGCAGCCCAGGGGAGTAACAATGTAAAGAGGGAGTTGGCAAGTTCAAACCAGTAATAGGGATTACCTGCCCCTTTCGGCCAGTCATAGCAGGAGACGGTCCACATCCCGTATGAGGTTATGATGTGAAGGAGGATGAAAAGGTGAAGATAGGGAGGATGGACCCCATCCCCTCTCTTCTTCAGATAATATATGATACTCCTTATACATACGACGGCAGCAGCGGTCAGCATTATCCCCGACCACAGATTGTTGAATATGCCGCCAAACTGTATGTAGAGCAGAAACTGGTAGATGTTGATCGGGATCGGCACCAGCATCAGGGGATGGAAATACCGTTTTTCTTCCTTTCTGCTCATGTAGATCACTACAAGGAGCATGACGGCATAAGAAAGGTTCCATCCGAAATAAGCTATGAATTCCGATACATCGGGATCGTTGTTCATGACGAGTGAATATACGGTCCAGTAATAGTCACTCAGAAGATGGGCGATAAAATATATGCACAGAGCAAGATAGCCTCTCCTTGGTATATCGATATACCTGAAAAGACAGCTGAGCATTGCGATTATCACCGCAAGAAGCGTGATGATGTTTTCGATCATCTCAATGTTCAAACGTTGTTTCCTTTAAGTTTTAAAACGTTTACTCATCCATTCATACAGATCGTCATATACCCTGCCGCGGTCAAGCTCGTTCAGGATCTCGTGCCGGTCTCCCTCGTAAAGCTTTATGGACAGGTCCTTTATTTTGGCCTTTGCAAACTTGTCATATGCGCGTCTTACGCCCTTACCCATGGCACCGACCGGATCCCGGTCTCCCGAAACAAATATCACGGGGATATCCGGGTTCATCTTTCTGATGTTTGACATCCTGTTGTCAAACCATATGCTCCGTAGCAGCACCATATATCCGTTAAGGGAAAAATCATACCCGCTCCTGGGATTTGCCGGATCTAAAAACTCCTTGACATTCTCTACATTCTTTGAAAGCCAGCTGTTCTCCGGATGCTCGCCCGTGGCATCATAACCGGCGTAAGATCCGCCTCCGAACATGATACCCTTTATGAATTCCGACTTTGCATCCCTGCCCTTTACCATGCGGATGACAGAGCACATGATACGTCCTGCCAGGACAGCCCCGTCAGGCTCCGAGCCCGTCCCCATGATGATGGCACCATTTACATCCTTAAGAGAGGAGACCTTTGACACCAGGTATTTTCTTAAGAGATAGGAACCCATGCTGTGTCCGAGTATAAAATACGGCTTGTCGGGATACTCCTTCCTGATGATACCGAAGTTTTCAAATATGTCTTCCACCATGGTATCATCGGGATACCGGCTGTGCATCACCCCCAGCTCTTTGGGGGAAGATACCGACAATCCGTGTCCTATATGATCGTGTCCGAAGACCGCAAAGCCCTTACCGGTAAGATAAGTGGCAAATTCATCATACCTTTCTATATACTCCTGCATGCCGTGGACCAGCTGGAGGGTCGCAATGACCTTCCCGTCATCCGGCTCCCACTTTACCGCATGTATAGGTGTATGTTCCTCATCGCATGATCTGAATGAATATTCGGTGATCTTTGCCATATCCGCCTCCCGTATTTCCTATTTTACATGAAAAGGCGACACTTTTGAAGTAGCTATGATATGACATCCTGTATCAGCCGCATTTTCCATGAGGATGTCCCCTATGTCCACCGGGGCTGACACCTTAAGATCCTTAACAAGGCTCATGCACTCTTTTATCTTATCCCTGGGAATGGGACGGTCCGATCTGACGCTGACCACAGGAGACCTTCCGCCCTCGACCTTTACCACGGAGGTAAATATCCTGACCGGGGATACCGCCTCACTCCTTGCATAGGCCTCACCCCGCTCACAGGTATTGCCTTCTACGGACACCACCCGGCCGTCCTTTGTCGTAACCCTTATCATACATCCCGCCGGGCATACGATACAGGGTATGGTACGGCTCATGCTGCCGTCGGGTGCAAGTCTTTCATCAGCACATGTGGCTTCGTTCCTGGTCTTGTTCCTTTCCGCAAACCTGCGCATGAGCTTTGAATCGGGATCAGGATTTACGGCTGTATGCTCACTGCCCTCGTCAAAGGCCCTGATATATGCTGCCGCATACTCTCCCGCTTCTTTTGCCTCTTTGGATACATTGTCCACCAGGTCGTGGACATGGAGAACGTTACCGCACGCGAACACACCCGGACAGGTCGTTTCAAGCTCGTCGGTCACAAGGGCACCTCTTGTTGCAGGTGACATTTCTATCCCCATATTCCTTGACAGTTCATTCTCAGGGACCAGTCCGACAGACAGCAGAAGTGTATCACACTCGACTACCTGCTCCGTTCCCGGTATGGGGTGAAGCTTGTCGTCCACCTTTGAGATGACCACTGCTTCGACCCTGTCTCTGCCTCTTATATCGGTGATGGTATGACCAAGCAGGAGGGGGATGTCAAAATCGTCAAGGCACTGGACTATATTCCGTCTGAGGCCTCCCGAATAGGGCATGATCTCAACGACAGCCTTAACCTTTGCTCCCTCCAAGGTCATACGTCTTGCCATGATAAGGCCTATATCTCCCGAACCCAGTATCACCACCTCGCGTCCCGGAAGAAGACCGTCAATATTTACAAACTTCTGTGCCGTTCCCGCGGAATAGATCCCTGCCGGTCTGTAGCCCGGTATGTTAAGAGCACCTCTGGGACGCTCCCGGCATCCCATGGCAAGGATCACGGACTTTGTCATTATCTTCTGCATGCCGTTGCGGCTGCTGTATGCCGTAACCACTTTGTAGACCTTGCCGTCCTTCATATGCGGCTGTATGTTCATGACCATGGTCTCAAGACGGCAGGAAATACCGGCGGCACCATCGCTTATCATATCTATGTATCTGGCAGCATATTCAGGACCCGTCAGCTCTTCATCAAAAGTATGGAGACCGAACCCGTTATGGATACACTGGTTGAGGATCCCGCCAAGCTCTGTGTCCCGCTCCAGTATCAGTATATCCTTTATTCCCTTTTGCGAAAGCGAAAGAGCTGCTGCCATGCCGGCAGGACCTCCTCCTACAACGACCGCATCATATATGGCCCCGGCTTCGGATAAAGGCTCCGGGGCAGCCCCCCTGCGATCCGGTGCCATCCCGGTTTTTGCTAAAGATGGATCTTCTTTCCCCGCTTCCGCAGACCTGTACAGTATGGGGGATCTTCTCCCCTTCTTGGAGATCAGGTCTATGGGAATTCCAAGCTCACGTGAGAGTATCTCCATGACCTTGGGATAGCAGAAACCGCCCTGGCATCTGCCCATGTTGGCCCCGGTACGTCTTTTGACCGCATCAAGAGTGCGGGCGCCCAGCGGTCTTCTTATGGTCTCGAGTATCTCTCCTTCGGATACCTGGGCACAGCGGCATATGATATTCCCGTATGAGGGATCCTTTTCTATGAGGGCACGCTGTTCCTCTTCGGGAAGCAGCTTCAGGTAGGTAAAAGGTTTGAGTTCCTCAACATAAACATCCTTCTTCAAAGGATGAAGTATATCGCACACTATCCCGGAGACCATCTCGCCTATGGCAGGGCTTGCCGAAAGTCCCGGAGATTCTATGGCTGCAACATCAATAAAGCCCGGACAGTCTTTTGCCTCTCCTATCACAAAATCTCCCCGGTCGCCGTGAGGACGAAGGCCCGCAAATGATGTTATGACATCGCACATGGGTATGTTCTTTACGGCCGAAGCTTTCGGCGCGTTTACGGCCGCCAGGCCCTCTGCCGTGGTGAATGTCCCTTCCTTGTCGTCAATGTCCGTGGCCGTGGGGCCCACCAGCAGATTCCCGTGGATGGTCGGACTTACCAGTATCCCCTTTCCCAGATCAGACGGCATCCTGAATATGGTCCGGCCCACATGGCCTCCGGCAGTGGAATCAAGGAGGCAGTACTCACCCTTCCGGGGTATTATCGTAAGAGTGTCCTTTGATACCATGTTATGAAACTTATCCGCATAGACCCCGGCGGCATTTATGACTGTCTTTGTCTCAAAGGATACCTTTTCGTCCCTGCTTTCATCAAATTCATCATATCTTATGGCATCAACCCTAAAGCCTTCGTCAGTTTTTTCTATACCCGTAACTTCCGTAAGCAGACAAAAATTAACCCCGTTGACACAGGCACTTTCCGCCATTGCACTTGTCAGTCTGAAGGGACATATTATCCCTCCCGTAGGAGCAAACAGGGCACCTTTTGTATCATCCGAAAGATTGGGCTCCATTGCCAGTGCTTCTTCGCGTGTGAGTATACGAAGCCCTTCCACCCCGTTTTTTTGGCCCCGCTCATAGAGCTTTTGCATATGGTCCTCATCCTCATCGGAAAGGGCTACCACCATAGACCCGTTCCTCATAAAGGGGATACCCAGCTTTTGCGCAAATTGGGGCATCATCTGTGATCCTCTGACATTAAGCTTTGCTTTTAATGTCCCCGGTTTTGCATCATAACCGGCGTGGACTATACCGCTGTTGGCCTTTGATGTTCCTTCTCCGATATCGGCGTTCCTGTCGAGTATGGCTATATCAAGCCTGTACCGTGACAGCTCATGTGCTATGGCACATCCGCAGACACCGGCGCCGATTATAAGGACATCATATACTTTTGTTTTACTGTTCATCTCTTGCCCAGTCATTTGCACGTTTTACCGCCTTCTTCCAGCCCCTGATCCTCTCGTTCCTGTCCTCTTTTGATATCTGCGGGGTAAAAGTCCTGTCTATCTTCCTGTTTGCCAGAACATCATCCCTGCCCTTCCAGTATCCTACCGCAAGGCCCGCAAGGTAGGCGGCTCCGAGAGCCGTCGTCTCGATACATTCCGGACGATTAACGGGGGACTGGGCTATATCAGCCTGTGTCTGCATGAGAAAATCATTCGCACTGGCACCGCCGTCCACATTGAGCACAGACAGGCTGATGCCTGAATCCGCCTCCATGGCTCCGATGACCTCATATGATGAATATGCGATGGATTCCAGGGTGGCACGGATAATATGATATTTGTTAACTCCTCTGGTAAGACCTACTATGGCGCCTCTGGCATACTGATCCCAGTAAGGGGCTCCAAGACCGGTAAAGGCGGGCACAACATAGCAGCCGCCCGTATCGTCGACCTTCCTTGCCATGTAATCGGAATCGGCCGCGGAGTCGATCAGCCTCATCTCATCCCTTAGCCATTGTATGGCCGCTCCCGCGACAAATATGGATCCTTCGAGAGCATAGGTTATCTTTCCGTCGATCCCCCAGGCTATGGTAGTCACCAGGCCGTTATCCGAGAAAATGGGCTTGTCTCCCGTGTTCATGAGCAGGAAACATCCGGTCCCGTATGTGTTCTTGGCCTGTCCCGACGAAAAGCAGGTCTGGCCGAAGAGGGCTGCCTGCTGGTCCCCTGCCGCGCCCGCAATTGGGATGGGGCCGCCGAAAAAAGACTCATCCGTGTTCCCGTATATACAGGAGTTGGGCATAACCTTGGGCAGCATGCATCTGGGTATATCAAGTTCCCGGAGGATCTCATCGTCCCAGTCAAGGGTATTTATGTTGAACATCATGGTACGGCTGGCATTGGAATAATCCGTGACATGTACAGCACCCTTTGTAAGCTTCCATATGAGCCAGGTCTCTACCGTTCCGAAGAGAAGGTCTCCGGCCTCGGCCCTCTGCCTTGCCCCCGGTACCATCTCCAGTATCCAGTTGAGCTTGGTTGCCGAAAAATAAGCATCGATCATGAGGCCGGTCCTGGCCCGGTACTCATCCGCCAGCCCCTTTTCCTTGAGTTGATCGCAATATCCGCTCGTCCTGCGGCACTGCCAGACTATGGCATTGTACACGGGTTCTCCCGTATTTTTGTCCCAGACGATCGTTGTCTCCCTCTGATTGGTGATCCCGATGGCGGCGATCTGGTCTGCGCCGGCTCCTATCTTGCTCATGGCCTCAACACACACACCCAGCTGTGTCGACCATATCTCTGCCGCATTATGCTCTACCCAGCCCGGCTTGGGAAAGATCTGCGTAAATTCCTTCTGGGCGACCGAGCATATCTCGCCCCGTCTGTTAAAAAGTATAGCCCTGTTGCTCGTAGTCCCGGCATCTATAGCCATTACATACTTTTCCATCTGCACCTTCCTCTGTCCGCTCATCCGTTTGAATAATTCGCCAGGAACTGTATGGTCCGCTCGTTCTTGGGGTTCTCTATAACATCTTCCGGCCTTCCCTGTTCCACTATCCTGCCGCCGTCCATAAAGATCACCTTATCCGATACATCCCTTGCAAAAGCCATCTCATGGGTAACGATTATCATGGTCGTCTTCCGGCTTGCCAGGGATCTTATGACCTTGAGGACTTCGCCTGTAAGCTCGGGATCAAGGGCACTTGTAGGTTCGTCAAAACAGAGTATGTCGGGATGCATGGCCATGGCCCTGGCTATCGCCACACGCTGCTTCTGTCCGCCCGAAAGCTGATGAGGATAATGGTTCATCCTGTCCTCAAGTCCCATCTGTTCAAGAAGGGCTTTTCCTTCCGAAATGATCTTACCCTCGTCATAGCCGGTCTCTTTTGCCCGGTTGATCCGGGGAGCAAGGCATACGTTCTCAAGTGCCGTGTACTGGGGGAAAAGATTAAATGACTGAAAGACCAGTCCGATATGGGTGATCTTACGGCTTATGACCCCGGGTGTCCTGTCAAGCGGATCATCGGAATCATAAAAAGGCTGTCCCCGAAGCAGTATACGGCCGCCATCCGCAAATTCCAGGAAATTAAGACACCGCAGCATGGTCGTCTTGCCGCTTCCCGAAGAACCTATTACCGAAAGGGTCTCTCCTTCGTCAAGATCAAAAGATATATCACAAAGCACCATGGTACTGCCAAATGATTTTTTAAGGCCACTCACTTCAAGAATGCTCATCCGCCCTTCCTCCTGTCTACTCAAAATATCCCAGCTTCTTTTCTATGAAGCCGAACAGCAGTGTGAGCAGTCCGCTGAATATCAGATAGAAAGCTCCCGTATAGAAGAGAGGCCATATGATACCCGCACTCTTGATGAAAGACTGCCCCTCCCATATGATCTCATAAACGGCTATGACCCTTGCCAGGGAAGTATCCTTGACAAGGGTTATGATCTCATTGGAGATCGGGGGGACTATACGCTTTACAACCTGCAGGAGGATTATCTTAAAGAAGACCTGCGCTTTTGAAAGCCCGAGCACCTGCCCCGCCTCATACTGACCTACGTCTATGGACTGGATACCGCCCCTGTATATCTCCGAAAAATAGCATGAATAATTGATCACAAAGGATAAGAGGGCTGCGTAAAAGCGTCCGTTTTCCAGCTCGTTCCAGAAGGGGGCGTCAAATATGATACCCGGCCCGTAATAGATCACCAGGAGCTGGAGCATAAGGGGCGTACCCCTTACAACCCATATGATAAAACGCACAGGCATGCGTATAACGGCATGCCTGCTCATAGATCCGAAACTTATCAGCAATCCCAGAGGGAGCGAAAAGATCAGAGTCAATAAAAATAATTGTAATGTTGACAGAAACCCTTCCAAGAGGGTCGTTGTGACTGTTACGAACAACTATGGCCTCCTCTGCTTAACGGGGGATCAGCGCGTACTGAAGTCCGTACTCCTCGGCACACTTTTCTATGGTGCCGTCCTTGTAGAGCTTGTCAAACTCCTCGTCAAGGAAATCCTTAAGATCCGATCCCTTTCTGCAGCCTACTCCGTATTCCTCTTCCGTAAGCTCAGTTGTATGTGTAAGATCGGCATAGTTTGTCCCTTCACCTATCATGGCACCGGCCATAAGAAGGTCTATGATGGCAGCATCCGATGTCCCCGCCTCGACTTCCATAAGCGCATCAGCCTGGGTCTCAACAGCCGTTGCATTCCAGCCCTTATCCTTGGCTGCTGCCTCCCCGGCAGATCCTGCTTCTACTGCAAATGTTACATCGGCAAGGGATGCCTCGTCGGGATGATCGGCAGCCTTGTCGGCCTTCATCACAACGACCTGCGCATTCTTGCAATAAGGCTTGGTGCAGTTCATGGCGGACTTTACCTCGTCCGTGAGCGTCATGCCGTTCCATACGCAGTCAATGGACTTATTTTCAAGCTCGAGTATCTTGTTGTCCCAGTCTATCTCTACAAAAGATACTTCCACACCAAGATCCTCTGCTGCCTTACGTGCGATATCGGCATCAAAACCGATCCATTCCCCGTTTTCCGCCTCGTAGTCCATGGGGGCGAAATCGGTTATACCTACGATAAGTGTTCCCTTACCCTTGATATATTCAAGGTCGGATCCCTCCTCTTCGGCTGCGGCAGATCCTGCAGCGTCTCCTGCGGGGGCGGATCCTGCAGGTGCGGTTCCTGCCGGTACACACCCTGTAAGTACTGCTGTCATTGCGGTTACAAGTAACAATGCTGTGATCTTTTTCATAATGGTCTTCTCCTAATCTTTTTCGTGTCTGCCACTTGGCAGTTACTTTAGCATTTTAGCACAGTAAAGGCCCTTTTGTAAATCAGGTCCTACTTGTGATAAGGCTCCCTGTTCTTGATCCTGTATGCCCTGTATATCTGTTCGAGCAGGATAACTCTCATGAGCTGGTGGGGAAAGGTCATCCGGGAGAAGGAAAGCTTCATGGCTCCCTTTTTCTTTATGTCATCATCAAGGCCCAGTGATCCGCCGATGACAAACTGGATGTGGCTTACACCTTTTAACTCCAAAGAGGCGATCAATTCGGAAAATTCCTCCGAAGACATCTCGCCTCCCTCTATACAAAGAGGGATGAGATACGCGCTCTCACTGATGTGTTCCGAAAGACGTGCGGCCTCCGATGCCTTTACAAGGTCATTCTCACGATCGCTCGCACCTTCGCGTGTTTTCTCATCCTTTACTTCTATGATGTTCAGTTTTGCATACGCCGACAGTCGCTTTGCGTATTCCGCAACAGCGTCTCTATACGATGCTTCCTTTATCTTCCCCACAGCCAGTATATCTATCTTCATGGCCTTCTTGCATCGGTCATGTAAAATACGGCCAGAAGTCCCGGACCGCAATGGGCACCGATGACAACACCCAGACCCGATATGGTGATATCCGCATCGGGAAATGCCTCAAGTATCCTGTCACGGACATACTGTGCATCCTCCATACAGTCGGCATGATTGATAAGGAAGACCGGAGCCTTGGTGCCGGCCAGATCATCCTTTACGGATCCTATTATGGAATTGAGGGCATTCTTACGTCCCCTTACCTTGGATGCCGCAATGAGTGTCCCTTCATCCGGTACATAGAGAACAGGCTTGATGGAAAGTATGGTACCTACAAGAGCCGAGGCGTTTGATACCCTGCCGCCCCTCTTTAACCAGTTAAGATCATCGACCGTAAAACGGTGCGCTATCTTGAGCTTGTTGTTCTCAATATAGTCAAGGACCTCCTGCATGGACCTGCCGGTCTCATAGAGGGCGACAACATTTTTGACCAGCATGCCAAGGCCTCCCGAAACGCATCGGGTGTCAACGTTTACTATATCGATATCCGGGAAAGCCTCCTTAAGATCCTCTATGGCTTCATCACAGTATCTGTAGGATGATGAGAGGGGTCTTGTCATATCAAGAAAGATGATATGCTTTTTGTTATCAAGTATCAGTTCCTCGAAAAACTCCCTGTATGTGAACATGTTGATGGCCGAGGTTGAAAGGACTTTGCCTTCCCTCATCATCCTGTAGGTATCCGATCTTGTCTCTTCACGGCAGTCATCTTCATAATCCTTGCCGTCCATAACATAAGAATAACTGATAAAGGGTATCCTGTGTTCTTCAAGATACTCTCTTGTCAGATCACATGTCGATGCTGTTGCGATCAAATAATCCTGTTCCATATCCTCTCTCCCTGATCCTTACCTGACTTCGTATCCGCCTCCCGGCACGGTCACTGAACGGCATAATTGAGCTTTACAGTGATGGTCGCCGTCTTCTGTCTTGATGATGTGTTGTAGGTTCCGCCGTAGCTGTATTCTTCTTCAGCCGAATTCTTGGCTGTTATCTGGAATACGCCCAGGCTGCTGGATATGAGCTTGCCGGGAACGCAGCCGCTACCTTTTGCCATAAGGTCTATCCTCTGTTTGGCATTATTGGTGGCCGCTTCAACAAGCTCGAGCTTAAGGGAATCCAGGTCCTTGTAATAATACTCGGGCGAATTGGACGTGAACTCAACACCGTCTTCGATAAGGCTCGTTATATTCCTTGAAACTTCTTCAACGCTGTCAACATTCTCGGATGATACCGTAACGGTCTGGTAGAGCTCATAACCGTCAAAGGTATCGCCAACATAGTTGCCTTCATCGTTATAATTGGAAACATACCTCTTGTTGATCTCTATGGCCGAAAATACAACGTCTCCTTCTGCTATGTTGTATTTTTCCAAAAACCTTCTGATCTTCTCGGCATCCTTGTTCAGGGTGGCATAGGCCTCACCCGTGGTCTTGGCATATGTGGAATATGTTCCCCGCCATACTATAAGATCTGCCTCAAAATCAACGCTTGCGGATCCCGTTGCCGACAGTCCGCCGCTTCCGTTTGACTTGTACTGCACAAAGCCCTCCGTGAAGATCCTGGTACAGATGACGGCAGCGCAGGCAATGGCAAGTATGCCGAAAAAGATCGCGACCGATCTTATGACCGAAGGCATTACGCTCTCTTTGGAATTGACAGTTTCTTTTTCATTTTCGTTTCCCATGATGATATCCTTTCCCTTATCTCCTATTTGGACCTTTTCCTTCTCTTTTTGGTCCTTCTCCTCTTGTGAAGGCCGTGTTCCTGCCTGTACTTGTTTATTTCATCAAATATAGTATTATAATCACGTTCAAAAAGCAACTCACATATTTGAGCCTGAAGCCGGTCTTTTGGTATCCTCCCGTCATCCGTCCACTCGATGATCTTTCCGATGACTTTTGACTTGCTTAAATAGTTATATGCCGGCATATCATGCTCTTCCTGGATCTTTGCTATCTCGGGCCGCCAGAGAAAGTCCAGCTTGTTTGCAAATGTCGCCTCCGTGTTGGGCAAAGGTTCCCTCATAACATAAAAATCATAATCGCCCTCTTCCATCTCCACTGTGATGACACCCCAGTGGTCCGGGACATGCTCCCTTATATGATGGGCATGGCTGGATCCCACGACAACAATGTTCCTGTCGTAGTATCTGTCATAATCCTCGACCTGCCGCGACAGGCGGGCATAGGTATCGGCATCGGATTTGATCTCTATACCGTACAGGGCGTCATCCGTCACCATTACGGCATCCGCCCGGGACCTGCCCGTATTCTTCTCCTCAAGTATCCGGATCTTGCCGTATTTTTCCTCCAGGAAGAAAAAAAGAGGTTCTCTTATGTCCTTATCCTTAAGCATATATACCCCTTAACAAAACTCTACCTGCATCCCTTAAGGAATGCAGGTAAAGGTCTCTTGCAAAATTATGCGGATGCCGCTTTATTCCCCAAGCTTGAAGAAATCGATGGCAGCACTCATATCGTCATTGATGTCACGCATCTTGGCCGTAGATGTCTGAGTATCGGAGCATGCATTCGTAACGGTCTGGCAGGATGCGGCAACTTCCTCGGCGCTCGCACCAAGCTCTTCCGATATGGCACCGAGCTCTGTCGTTGCGTTCGAAAGATCTATCTTGATGCTGTCAAGCGTATCCGACATCTGTCTGATGGTATCGATCTCGCTGATGGATGCCTCGACCGAATCCGACAGGACATTGAACTTCTCCTGGGCGACCTCGATATCGGACTGTTCCTTGCTGATGACTTCGAATACGTGGTTGCTTATATCGACGGTGCCGTTGGAAAGTACGATGACATTCTCGATGATCTGCTTGATCTCCTTGGCACTCTCGGCCGAAGAATCCGCAAGGCTTCTGATCTCATCCGCAACAACCGCAAATCCGCGTCCGGCCTCTCCGGCACGGGCTGCTTCGATCGATGCATTGAGTGAAAGGAGGTTGGTCTGGGCTGCAATGGATTCGATAGCCTGTACCGCGGATCCGATCTCGGCGATGGCCGTATTGGTCTCCGCGATCTTGTTATTGATGTTCTGCATGGCCTCAACCGATTCATTGGCGCCCGCATATACGGACTTCATGCAGTCGGTAGCCTCATTATTGGCATTCTTGATGGTCTGGGATGCCTCAAAGAGGTTCTGTACGTTATCATTGAGAAGTTCTATGTTGTTTCCGAGATCGACTGCCTTTTCGGCCATGCTCTGGGCATTCTGTGCAACAGACTGGGATGTCTCGGCAACTTCATTGATGGCCGTATTGATCTGGGATACGGATTCAACGTTGTCACCAGTCATACCGTCAACACTGATAATGGCATTGTTGAGTACAAAGGCCGAATCCTTTACGGATCTCATGGACCTTGAAAGGGCTTCCTTAAGTGTATCAAAGGCATTTATGATGCTGAAGGTCTCCTTGATATGGGACTTGGCATCACACTCGACCGTAACGTCTCCTGTGCTGAGCTTATCAAGCGACCTGGAGATCGTGATAAGGGGAACGGATATGATACGTTCTATGAGCAGTGCTACGACCGCAAAGATCAGAACACATGCGATACAGATGATGACCGTATATCTCCTGATGGCGGCAAGGCCTCCGAGGACATCATCCTCATCAGCGGTAAGGACTGCTATGTAATGCTCGCCTTCGCCCACATAATATCCGGCATACTTTGTTGTTCCCTTATATTCATATTCCACTATATCTGGAGCAGGATGCTCACCTGCGGCAAGCCTTGCCACAAGGCCTTTGACTGCTGCATTCTCCACGGGATTACCGACCTTTGATTCATCGGGATGATAGAGCATGGTCCCGTCACGATCCACATAATAGATATATGAACTCGAAAGATTAAGACCGGATACATCGGAAATCGATTCCGCTATACCTTTGATAAAGAAACCGCACCCTGCATATCCGAGCAGCTTGCCGTCGATCTCTATGGGAGCATACATTGACATGATCAGCTGGCCTGTTGCCGGAGATACGATGATACCGGTATTATAAACACCGTTCTGGGCACCCATCATGGAATCCTGTAACTGCTTGAGGCCGTCTCCCTCACGAAGAGGTTTGCCTATAAGGGGCGGTGCCGTCGGATGTGCAAGGACCGTTGAATCCCACTGGGCCACATATATGCCTTCCCATCCTTCAAGCTTATTGAAGTAATCAATGGTATACTGCTGGGCCCGTTCGAGGACCTGGGCATTGGTGGGGTTCTCAAGAGCCTCCCTGATTATGGGGGCGGTGGAATAAGCCTTGAGTATCGTCATGTTGGTCTTGGTTATCGTATCAAAGGAATTACCAACTCCTTCAACGACCTGAACCAGGGAATTATGTGTATAAGCTTTCATCTCCTTGCTGCTTTCACTGACAGTAACGATACCGATGATCACCGATGAAACAACAAGCGGGATCAGGGCAAAGAGTATGAGTGTCATTCTCATGTTGAGCTTTGCTTTTGCTCCCCCCTTACCTGTTATTCCTGACTTTGATACAGCCGCAGCCCTTGCAGCGCCCGGCTTTCTGATGTTTGTACTGGCCATAACAACCCTCTCCTTAGAAAAATATTGATACTAAAATGTATCTGATACTTAAATAATTATATAACCTATATGTGATAAAATCAAGGCTGCCCTTCGGCGCCCGCCCCGAAAGAGAAGCGGTCTTTGAGGCCGTCTATGAATTCCCTTACGATCCTTACAAAATCGATATCCATTACCCCTGCGGTATAGACGTATACACTGACGGCTATCGCAAGTACAGCAAAGACTATACCGATGATGATCTCTGTCTTTCCCAGCTTCTTAAGACGCTTTTTCTTCATGAGAAGCCGAATTGATCCGAGAACGATGGCAAGCGCAGCCGGAACTGCTCCAACGATCACAAAAGACATAACAAACCCGACAAGGCCGAGTACAAGTACCACTATCTCCATATCTTTCCTTTCTGCATATCGAACCCCGCGGCTCCTTTATCCCATTGAAAAATAGTTATATACAAGCAGGGCGCCCGATATCATCAGCAGGGCATATATGACCTTCAGGAACATCTCCCGGTCAAGCCTGTCGGCTGCCTTTTTGCCGACATAGATGGCAAGGGCGACAGGTATGATCGAATATGCCACAAGCATGTATTCCCCATTTGCATACATTCCCTGTCTTATCATATGGATGACCATATACGTGTTGATCACGGACCAGACCGTTGATATCGTGGCACGAAATCTGTTTTTCTCAGGTACCGCCGAAACGGCGTAGATCACAAGGAAAGGTCCGCCGGAGGTAAACATTCCCTGCATGAGCCCGGACAGTATCAGGGCACATATCCGAAAACCTTTGGGTATCTCCTTTTCCGACTGAAAAAACAGCTTCCATGCCCCGATCGCAACGACGATTACACCGTATATGAGCATGAGTATCCGAAGCGGAAGTATCGTAAAGAGCCACATTCCGGCCAAAACGCCCGGGACCATACCGCAAAGTATGATCCCGAGCTGCTTTAAGTCAATGTTTTTTATCTCACGCACCGAGACTATGATGCATGTCAGCCACAGGATACATGTAACGGCAGCTTTCGCTTCGGCAACCCCGACAAGCGCCATGGATGGCGGCATCGCAATCGGACCGCCTCCGAAACCGGTAACGGCCTGAACAAAATTTGAAAAGAGTTGTACCAGTACGAAAAGGACCGTTCTTATGATCTGTGGCATATCCTTAACCGTTTATAAGCTTGTTGAAACCGTCTATGAAAGCATTCATGTTTCTGGCCGCGATGAAGATGAATATACCGATAACGATGACCACAAGGACATTGAACCAGGTCTTGTTGGCATATTCCTTCATTATATTCTTATCATTCGCAACGATAAGGAGAAGTATTCCGGTGATCGGCAGCAGGAAGGCGTTGGCAGCCTGTGCGAACAGGATTATCTCCGTAGGTGATGCTCCGAGTGCAAGAGAAGCAAAGAGGCCGAATGCGACCACTATGATCCAGAAAACCTTGAACTTGATCTTCTTAAGGTCCTCATCCCATCCCAGGATACCCGTTGAAGCAAATGCGGCTGCAAGAGGGGCTGTGATCGTTGATGAGATACCTGCTGCGAAAAGACCGATACCGAAGAATACCGTTGCCCATGATCCCAGAAGGGGCTCAAGTGATTTTGCCATATCTCCGCCGGATGAGATCTCCGCACCGCTAATATTGATGGTAGCACCCGCGCAGACAATGATGGCCATGGAGATAAGTCCTCCAAGTCCTATGGATATGATCGAGTCAAGTCTTGAATTTGCAAGGCCTTCGTTGACATCCGAATCATCCGCCCATTTCTTGGAAGCACTTGAAGCATGAAGGTAGATATTGTAAGGAACGACTGTCGTACCCATAAGGGCTGCGACGGTCATCCAGGCGTTCTCTTCAGCAGGTGCCTTGAAACCGAAAAGTCCGGCAAATACAGCACCCCAGTCAGGCTTGGCTGCAAAAGCGGTAACAAAGAAAACAACACCCATGATAACAACAAGCGCCGTCAGGAATTTCTCGATATATACGTAGGATCCCGACCACAGAAGTGCCGCAGCGACCACACCGATCACGATAACAAGGATAACCTTGCCCGTATCACCCGAAAGCCCCGGGAATGCCGACTGGATACCGAGGACCGAACCCGTGATGTTACCGGTCTCGTATGCTATGTTGCCCACAAATACGGCTGCTATTACAAGAATGGCAAGAAGTATCCTTGCTGCCGAACTTGTAAACTTGGTCCGAAGTGCCTGTCCCAGTCCCATCTTGGACACGATACCAAGGCGTGCTGCCATCGACTGCATGATGATGACCGAGATCACCGACAGGAGCATGGCCCAAAGCAGTGTGTAGCCGTAGCTGGCTCCCGACTTGGAACAGCTTGTTACCGTTCCGGGGCCGATGAACGCCGCTGCAACGAGTGCTCCGGGTCCGATGTTTTTGAGTCTTGTCTTAAACTTTTCCATAAAACCCTCCTTAATTGATATATATTAACCTAAACGGAACCGCTGATCCCGCTTACGCATTCCCGACCACCCGGCGAAGAGGTGCTATCTCTATCCCTTCATCCGTAAGACGCTCTCTTATCGTTCTGACAAATTCAAGCGCATGTGCATTGTCACCATGAACGCATATGCTGTCTATCCTGAGCTTTAGTTCCTTACCCGAATATGTTGTCACATAACCGGTCTTTACCACCTTGACAACCCGCTCTATGGCTTCGTTCTCATCTTCTATCATGGCCCCTTCCTTTGTACGGGACCGAAGGGATCCGTCATCCTCGTATGCCCTGTCGGCAAAGAATTCATTTGCACAAAGAAGACCCATATCACGTCCCGCATTTATCATCTGGGAACCTGACAGTCCCAGCAGTATGAGATTGGGCTCAAAATCATATATGGCCCGGCATATGCCCTTTGCCAGTTCATAATCCTTACCGGCCATGTTGTAAAGGGCTCCGTGGGGCTTGACATGATCTATCTTAGCCCCCTGCTGTCTGCAAAAAGCGGACAGGGCTCCCAGCTGGTAGGTGACATATGCATATGCTTCTGCCGGTGAGATGTTCATGTTCCTGCGGCCAAATCCCATAAGATCGTAAAAACCGGGATGAGCGCCGATACCTATGCCTGCTGCAACCGCCCGCTCCACGGTCTTCTTCATGACCACCGGGTCCGAAGCGTGAAAACCGCAGGCTATATTGGCGCTTGAGACAAGCTTTATGACCTCATCATCCATTCCTATCGTATAAGCGCCGAAGCTCTCACCAAGGTCGCTGTTAAGATCGACTGTATTTCTCATTTTCTCATTCTCCATTTCTTAAGCACCGTCCGTCAGTTCTTCCACGCATTGAAGAGCCTGTGCAGTATGCTCGTTTTGATGAATCTTTCGTTAAGGAGCTTGAGACGTTCACGCTCCATCACGTATATCCTCTGGGCTTCCTCCACACTTACCCTGGTAAACTTCACCTTCTGCGGATACCTGCACTGGGCAAGTCTGGCAAGGTCTACAGAGATAACGTTGGCTATCTTGGTATAACCCCCCAGGGTCTGACGGTCGGACATCATTATGATCGGCTGTCCGGATGAAGGGACCTGTATGGCTCCCTTTGCAATACCGTCGGATATTATATCAGCCCCCAGATCGTTATGCTCAATGACCGGTCCTTCAAGCCTGTACCCCATCCTGTCGCACTGGGATGTGACCGTGTACTCGCTTAGCAGGAAGGTATGTATGCCCTCCGTGGTAAAATGGTCATCCTGTGGTCCCATGGTGACCCTGAGTTCGACCACGGGCTGACTGTAGTCGGGTATCTCCAGCCTTCTCTCCTTCATGAGATGAAGGGTCTTAACATTGCTTAGGAATTCTATCTCATCGCCGTCTTTGATCTGCCTTCCCTTATATCCTCCAAGGCCGCACTTGATATCCGTGGACCTTGATCCCATGACCACGGGAACGTCAAGACCGCCGGCAAAGGCTATGTATCCCCATGTCCCGCTCCGGCAAAATCCCATCTCCAGCTCGTCGCCCTTTTTTACTTCCACAGCCGCATACATGGGTACGGGTTCTCCGTTGATCCTGGGATCGAAGTCCCCGCCGGTTATGCAGATGACGGTATCGGACGTAAAGTAGAGGGTGGGACCGCATATGGTAAATTCCAGTACCGCTTCCCTGTCCTTGTTATCTACGAGCAGATTGGCCACCCAGAAGGAATGCCGGTCCATTGCCCCGCATACGTGAAAACCCAGGTTCTGGTACCCCATCCTGCCGTAGTCCTGTACAGTTGTAAATATTCCGCCTTTGTTAAATACTATTCCCATAATAATAACATCCGGCCGCCTGTCCTTAACCGGCCTTTACTCTTCCACCGAAAATTCATATTCCCCGCGAAGGTCCATCTCGCGGAGATCATCAAACTCTTCTTTTGTTATGGCCCGAAACTTTATGTGATCTCCCGCCATGTAGGGGATGGGCTTCTCCTTGTCGGGATTGTAGCATCTTACAGGGGTCACTCCTATGATCTGCCAGCCTCCCGGCGATTCCATGGGATACAGGCCGGTCTGTCCCCCTCCTATACCGACAGAGCCCGCCTCAAGCTTTATCCTCGGCGTTTCAAGCCTGGGTGTATGTATCCTCTCGTCAAGGCCACCCAGATAGGGAAAGCCGGGCTGGAAGCCCAGCATGTATACCAGATAGGGGGTGGAGGTATGTATCTTTATCACCTCTTCCACGCTGATACCGGCGTGCTTTGCAACAAATCCTATATCCGGCCCGAAAACAGGATCATAGCATACCGGGATCTCAACGATCCTTTTATGATGTGAAAGCTCTCCCACCGGTTTGGACAGAGCCCCCTGTACTATGGATGTCATTTTGTCATATGACAGTATCGCGGGATTGTAATGTATGAGAACAGCGCGAAAAGAAGGGACAAGTTCTTCTATTCCC
>JAILLI010000017.1 GCA_024693225.1 Lachnospiraceae bacterium | reverse complement strand
TGGGGATTCGGAAGAAATATTTCATAATACAAACGGGGATTATGAAGAAGATTAGGATTGCGTTATGAGATCATTTGGAGTAGTCAAAATGGTAGTCAATTTATGTATTAAAGACCGATGATGATCTAATCGATTTTTGTTATAATCTGCAGTGATATTTTTTTACAGTATAGCAGTTATGGCGACCCGGGACTGTCTTTCACCGAAATACTTCGATATTTCCCCGCTGATACGCCGACTTCTTTTTTGAAAACCCGACAGAAATAGTTATAGTCGGTAAAGCCAACCCAATCAGCAATTTGGACTATCGTCATATCAGTTTCGATAAGAAGCCGTTTGGCTTCTTCAAGTCTGAGATTTTTAATATGTTTTGCGATCCCGACACTCATGTATTTTGAAACGCTGTCGTAGAGCTTATTCTTACTGATACTGAATTCTTCGGTAAGTCTGTCTACCGACAGATCCTCTGACAAATGAGACAGCAAAAACAGGTTTAGGTTCCTGATAAAATTCTCGTTTCTCAGAGAGATCATGTTGCTGAGAAGTACATATAATGTACATGCTTCGAGAATTTTAGCAGTGGCATTTATCTGCTCGCTGTTTTTATAAACAACGTTAAAAACAGATGCATCGATACCTTTGGGCCGCTTTTCATACTTTTGGATGGACTCGGACAGAGCATTTTGCAGACTTGCCTTATCCGGATTGTCTGTTATCTGGCCAAACATGATATATCCGATAACAGCACCCGTATCGATAAGTGGAACTGTAGTCTCTATTAATCCGGCATGACAGTGAAATATCTCAATCTTTTTGCTTTTCTGGCAGCGCTCAAAAGATCTTTTGTTACTGATCTCACAGTTATTATTTCCGGTTTCGGTAGAACGTATATAACCGCAAAATGGACAGTGCACTTCCGGATATGAGAGAATTTCTTTTCCTGATTCGGAAAAAAGTGCGATCTTTATACCTGTTAAAGTGTGAAAAGCCTTAAAAAAGGATAGGAGTTGGTCTTTATTCAATGCTAATGATATTTGATCCATATGTAACCCTCCTGAATTGTATTGATGAAATAATAGCACATGACAAAACAAATTTACAGTTTTTTAGTACAGGATTGCCTATTTTTATTCCCGTAAATGACTTATCCTTGAGTTACAATCTGAAAAAAAGGATTTCCGGTGTTTAGAGGAGGTATAAAATTGCTTGTTACATTAAAAGAAATAATGGATATTGCAGAGGAGAAGAACATTGCTGTCGGGTCTTTCAATGCAGCCTGTCTTGAGGCTGTCGAGGCTGAGCTTGAAGCAGCCGAGGAACTTCAATTACCGATCATCATTCAATTTGCCCAGTGTCATGAGCCCTGGATCCCACTTACAACAATAGGACCGATCATGGTCGAGATGGCAAAGAAAGCAACCGTTCCCGTATGTGTGCACCTTGATCACGGCGAGACGCTTGATTATCTGCAGACGGCTCTTAAGATCGGTTTTACGGGAATTATGTATGATGGTTCAGTACTTGCATATGAGGAGAACCTTGAGAATACCCAAAAGGCTGTAGAGATGGCAGGAAAGTATGGGGCATCAGTGGAGGCTGAACTGGGTTCCATGGGTAAGCGTGAGACAGGCACGGGAAATGATGGGGCCGGTGCAGATGATGATACAAAGATATACACGGATCCGGACCTTGCCGCACAGTTTGTTGCTAAGACGAAAATTGATGCGTTGGCTTGTTCATTCGGAACCACCCATGGCATATACCTTACCGAACCAAAGCTTGATTTTGATGTTGTAAGAAATGTAAGGATCAAGACTGGTAATATCCCGGTTGTTATGCATGGCGGTTCAGGTGTGAGCACGGAGGATTACCATAAGGCAGTTGAGTCAGGTATAAGAAAGATCAATTATTTCACATACATGGATAAATCAGGCGGGGCAGCTGTGGTTGAGTATCTTAGGAGTCTTAAGGAGGGCGAGCCGGTATTCTTTTCATCGATCTTTATGAAAGCCAGAAATGCCATGAAGGAAAATGTAAAGTCTGCAATGAAGATTTTTGCGAAAATTGAGTGAACATTCAAAGGAAGGGGTAAATAACAATGGAAAAAAAGAATATGACATTTGCGCTTGCATTTTGTAACAGAGGTTTTATGCCTGGTGAACTTATATACGGTGCCCGAGAGGATATGGTTAAGGCCGTTACGGATGCCGGTTATAACTATATCGCAATGGATGCAGGACTTACCAGATTTGGCGGGATTGAAACAAGGGATGAAGGCATGCTTTACGCGAAATGGCTTAAGGAGCATGAAGGAGAATATGACGGAGTTATTTTCTCAATGCCGATCTTCGCAGATGAGAATGGCGCGATCACTGCCCTTCAGGATGCAGGAGTTCCAATCCTTATGCAGGCATATCCCGATGAGATCGGCAAGATGGATTTTGCCCACAGAAGAGATGCCTTCTGCGGAAAGTTCTCGGTAACAGATGTATTTACGCAGTATAACGTGCCTTTTACAGTATTAAAGCCACATGTAGTACACCCGCTCTCCGCAAAATTCCGGGAAAACTTACGGGACTTCGCTGCGATCTGCAGAGTTGTAAACGGTATGAAGCGCTGCAACATCGGTTGTATCGGTGCGCGGACAACAGCCTTCAAAACAGTCAGATTTGATGAAATTGCCCTGCAGAAATATGGGATCAATGTAGAGTCATTTGACCTTTCCGAGCTTGTGTTCAAGGTAGGAAAGCTTGCAGACGATGATGAGAAGGTTGTGACTAAGAAGGCTTCCCTTGAGGCATACACAGATTTCACACAGGTTTCGGAGGAGAAGAAGAATACTCTTTCCAAAATCTCTGTAGTCATTGATGAATATATTGAAGGCTATCATCTGGATGCGATCGCACTTCGCTGCTGGAATGAGATGGAAGAAATATTGAGAGTCTGTCCGTGTGTACTTCTTTCGGAGCTGAATGACAGAGGCATCACGGCTTCCTGTGAGATAGATATGTGTTCTGCGGTCACAATGAGGGCAATGGCTCTTGCTTCAGAGATACCGACAACTGTTCTTGACTGGAACAATAACTATGGCGATGATGAGAACAAAGTAATACTTTTCCATTGCGGGCCGGTCCCGAATTCGCTCATGACCACAAAGGGTGTAGTAACAAGCCATAAGATGTTCGACAAGACAGACGCGGGCTCGGGCTGCGGCACCTGCGAAGGAAGGATCGCTCCGAACGATATAACGATCTCAAACTGCCAGACAAAGGATGGCAAGATCGTTGTTTATGCTTCAGAAGCCAGATTTACGGATGATGTGATCGAAGAAGGCTTCTTCGGATGCGGTGGTGTCTGCGAGATACCTGATATGCAGAACAAGATGATAAAGCTTGCAAGAGGCGGATTTAAACATCATACATCAGTCGGGGTCGGTCACATGAAGGATGTTTTAAAGGAAGCATTTACAACCTATCTGGGATATGAGTGGGTTGATATAGATTAATTTGGGAGCATGAGTATGAAGATTGCAGGACTTGATATTGGAACAACGGGCTGTAAGCTGACTGTATTTGACGAAAACGGTTCAGAGCTTGGAAAATCATACAGAGATTACCCGGTGCACAGAAATATGGGTGGTCATGAGATCGATGTGGGAGCTCTCATGGAAGGCGTATTTGCCGTAATAAGCGATATGGCACAGAAATATCCCGATATAGCAGGCATCGGTATAACAAGCTTTGGAGAGACTTTTGTTATGACGGATGAGGATGGCAAACCGCTTGCTCCTGCTATGTTATATACAGATCCCCGCGGAAAGGAAGAATGCCGCATACTGGTTGAAAAACTCGGACTTGAGAGGATCGCCCGGATCACCGGGATAAGTGCCCATGAAATGTACAGCCTTCCAAAGATCATGTGGAGAAAAAAACACGATCCGGAAATATATGAAAAGACTGGACACATATTTCAGATGGAGGACTATGTGGTATTCTCTTTGACCGGAAATGCCCGGATAGATTATTCGCTGGCTACAAGAAGCATGGCATTTGATATTAACAGTCTATGCTGGAGCGATGAGATGCTCGATGCAGCAGGCATAGATAAAGCCCTATTCTCGAATCCGGTAGCAACGGGAACAGATGCAGGCCTTATCACTGATAATGCGGCAAAAAGAACAGGCCTGTCAAAGAATACTCATATTGTATCAATAGCCCATGACCAGGTGGCTGCCTGCGTAGGCGCAGGGGCCTTTGATGAGAATACAGCGGTAGACGGCGCCGGAACGGTTCAGTGCCTGACTCCTGTATTTGACGGGATGCCTGAGGCAGAGAAAATGATGCCGGGAAAATATGTTACTGTTCCTCACGTGATCCCGGGAAAGTATGTGACCTATGCGTTTTCCTATACGGGTGGAGCCCTGATGCAGTGGTGTACATCCAATCTTGCCAAAAAGGAAAAGGAGCTCGCACAGGCTGAATCTCTGTCTGTAAATGAGTATCTCGAAAAGGAATACGCCTGTAACAGAAAATCTCAGGGACTCGATCCCGACGGGCCTTCGGGAATGCTGATATTGCCTCATTTTGCCGGGGCGGCTACTCCATATATGGATATGGGTTCAAAAGGAGCGATCCTGGGACTGACCACGGACAGTAAGGTGAGCGACATTTACCGTGCATGTATGGAGGGTGTCACTTATGAAATGTATTTAAACTATAAGAATGTGGTCAGGGCCGGGGCTAAGCCCGAAATAATACATGCAACAGGTGGCGGAGCACGTTCTGCGGTCTGGATGCAGATGAAAGCAGACATGCTGGGACTTCCGGTGATAGCACTTGGTACCGTTGATGCCGGTACGGTGGGTTCTGCAATGCTTACGGGAATAGCCATAGGTGTGTTTAACGATCTGGACGAGGCAACCGGTAAAATGGTAGAGATAATAAAAAAGTATGAGCCAAGGGCAGAATATCATCAGAAATATATGGAAGTTTTCGAGCGTTATGAAAAATTATACGACGCAGTCAGGAGGTTAATGTAATGAACGGATATATCGGACACGACAGCCAGCTTTACGGAATCGAAGAGCACCGGTTGATCGGAGGAAAAGGTGACGGAATGCGCCTTTATGAGATAAATAACGGAAAGGGACTGGAGCTTACCGTATCCCCGGACCGCAATGGCGACATTACAAGGCTCAGATATAAAGGGATCAACATGAGTTATATGAGCCCCTGCGGTTATGTGGCTCCGGCGTATTATGACAGCATAGGCACCAACTGGCTTAAGTCCTTTACCGCGGGCTTTATGACAACCTGTGGACTCAACGGCGTAGGCACACCCTGCAGTGATAACGGTGAGGACATTCCCCTTCACGGAAGCATAGCGAACACTCCGTGTGACCGGGCTTACTTTTATGAAGATAATGAAGGGGGAAAAGCTGATCTGGTGATCAAAACGATCACAAAAGATGAGACGATCTTTGGAAGAAAGCTTCGTCTTTTCAGAGAAATAAGAGTGTCTACAAAAGACAACAGCTTTACGATCACAGACACTGTTGAAAACACAGGTGATAAGGTTGAGCCGTTTGAAATACTGTATCATATGAATATGGGATATCCGCTCCTGGATGAGGACAGCATTATCTCTATCCCATCTGTTGAGGTGGTCCCGAGAGACGATCATGCGGCTGGTGATGTTGCAAACTGGATGCATATGGAAAAGCCGACGGCGAATTACCGGGAGAAATGCTATTATCATAAATTTGACAAAGCAGACACCACAGTATCGATTGAACAGCCAAAGCTTAACACGAGGCTTTCGATATGCTTTGA
>JAILLI010000118.1 GCA_024693225.1 Lachnospiraceae bacterium | reverse complement strand
ACCGATAACCTGGACAGCATTTCACCATCTAACAGCTGTTACCTTATAATGGGGGTAAGGGGTATAGGAAAAACTGTACTTTTATCAACCATATCCAACGAGTACAGGGATAAAGACGACTGGGTAGTGGTATCTCTTAATCCGGGAAGAGATCTTCTGAGGATGCTTGCCGCCGCATTATATGAGGATGGCAGGCTGCAAAGGCATTTTCTTGATGCTTCGCTTAATCTGTCAAAGTTCGGTATTGGATTTGATATAAAAAAGAAACCTCCCATATCCGACATTCAGATAGCGATAGAGAAGATGGTAAGAATAGTGAATGATGAGGGTAAACGTCTTCTGATCACTATTGATGATGTTACAAAGAATAAGGATGTTGTAAGCTTCGCATGTGTCTTTCGGGATATGATAACCCAAAGGATGGAAGCATTTCTGCTTATGACAGGGCTGTATGAGAATATCTACAGCCTCCAGACCGATAAAAGATGTTCGTTCCTAATGCGAGCAGAAAAGATCATATTGAAGCCTCTTAACATTATCGGAATTAAAAGCCAGTACCGGCAGACTTTTCAATGTGATGAGGAGACTGCTTTAAAAATGGCGGCTTTCACAAAAGGGTATTCCTATGCTTTTCAGGTGCTCGGATACATTATGTGGGACAAAGACTGTTCACTGGAAGAAGCTGCTCCTTTCTTCGATGAAAGGATGTCCGGTTACTGCTATGAAAAGATATGGGAAGATCTTCCGGAAAGGGAAAAGGAGATTGTTTCCCTCCTGGCACTTAATACAGAGATGAAGACAAAAGATCTGATAAGAAGTATCGGATGTGATCCAAAAGCTTTTTCCGTCCAAAGGGACAGACTGATAAAAAAAGGTATAGTAGACGGCCGCCAACGCGGATCATTGCGCCTGATACTTCCCAGATTTGGAGAATTCCTGAAAACGACGGGTTACAGTTTTCAGCAAATTTCTGTGGATAAGCTTTGCGAACCGGAAACCATAACAAATGATCTTATTCTGACAGATGATGACAGTATTATTATCGAAATCTTACACGATTTGCCCCACGAACAAAAAAAGCGGCTTATCAGATATCTGGAACTGTTACAGAAGGAGAGTGAATAACCATCTGATCAACATACCTATCCGCTTGAAATTTAAGAACAAAGAATTAAAACCAGCATATTCCACCCCGTCACATTTTGTGGCGGGGCTTATTTTACACCACAAAATATGCTTTTTTTACTTGATTTTTAACGAAGATATTGTAGAATGTTAAATGTATATTTATGTAAAGCAGAACGACAAAAGGAAATCCCATGCTCAAGGGTCTGTTCATAAGTGAAGACAAGTTTCTTCTGGAGAGGATAAGGACCGGATTCTCAGACAAGAAAGGCTGCGAATTCCTGTTCGCATCAACGGGAGATGATGCTCTTGCGATATCGAGTGGCGGTGATATCGCGGTCTGTGCCATGACCCTTTCCATGAGCATAATGAACGGTGAGGAGATAGCACAGGTGGTCGCAGATGATAATCCCGGGGCCCGCTTCATCTTCATCTATGACGAAAATGATACTGAAACGGCCGTCAGGATGTTCAACGACTACGAGATGTCCGGGATAATACCCCGGGACACTTTTTCGGTCGAGACCCTGTCGGAGATGTTCGACAAAGAGATAGAATTCTATAATGCCGAGGAAAAGATCCGTAATGAAGCCAGAGCCCTTCGCGAGAAGGAGAGACTTTACAAGAGCTCCATGGATGAGATGTCCGCGGTACTGAATGCCAGGGTTGACTGTTATTCGCACATAATAAGGCTCTATGCCACCTGCATTGACAGTATGTGCATGGACCTTCCGAAAGAATATGCCCACAGGATCAGTTCCTTCTTTGCTGATGAGCTCAACGAATTTGTCGAGAGGTTCATAATAAGTTCGTTCGAGCCGGAAGAGTATTTCAAGTTCATTGAAGAGAATGTCAACAATACCGACCAGCAGAAGCACTTTAAGCTTGTCGGTGCGGATTGTCTGCACAAGAGTGAGCTCGGAGAGCTTATCGGTTTTGTGTGTCATTTTATAAGCTTCGGATTTACCACCAACATGGAGCGCTATCGTGCCAAGCTGGAGATAAAGGAAGGCCCGGGTGCGATCAGGGTGGATTTTCTGATAGACACCAGGCTGGGGAATGTGGACAAGGCCATTTTTGATGAGTTCTGTACGGTCATGAACGAGCTGCTGGTCCTTTTGTGCGATAAATGTGAAAGAGGGGTCAGGGACGGGATAATGCAATACCGTCTGTTCTTTATAAAACCGAAGAAGGGTGCCGGCATCTTTGATGACAAGGAGGCCAAAGCCTGATGGCGCGCAGGAAGACGAAGATCCGCTTTAAGGATCTTCCGAGGTCCGCCCGTATACGTAAGATCGTCACATGGATCTTTACCCTTATCGGGGTGGGCTGCCTTGGTTATTTTGTTTTCTATGTCAAGGAGGCCGGTGATACACAGGCTAATTACGAGCATCTCTCAGAGCTGAAAGGCACCGATTTTACGCAGAACAAGAAGGAACTTGTCATGCATCTGACCAAGGATGAGGATGCACCGGATATACTTGATGATTATAAAACTTTATATAATAACAACAAAAGCCTAATCGGATGGGTCAAAATTGACGATACATTAATTGACTACCCCGTTATGCAGAGCCAGAGCAATGAATATTATCTGGACCATAATTTCAACCAGGAAAAGGATAATAACGGTTCGATATTCATAGACAGCGCCTGCAGCATCTGGCCCAGAAGCCAGAATCTCATATTGTACGGACACAATATGAAGAGCGGCAAGATGTTCGGGGATCTTAAAAAGTACAAACAGGAAGAATTCGCAAGGACGCACCCATACATATTCTTTGATACTCTCTATGAAAAAGGAAAGTATCAGGTTATGTATGTTTTTGGTGATATTGTTTATGACGAGGTTCAAGTGACCTTCAA
>JAILLI010000177.1 GCA_024693225.1 Lachnospiraceae bacterium | reverse complement strand
GCAAAGGATCTGGGGATAAACACCGCCATGGAAAGCATGGGATACGCGAAATACCCTGTTATAGAAAGCATCTTGCCGTATCTTGATACATATCTGATGGATATCAAGCATATGAATGCCAATAAGCATGAAGAGTGGTGCGGCCAAAAGAATACTCTTATGATTGAAAACGCCCGGAAGATAGCACAATCGGGAAAGGTCAGGCTTATCATACGTGTTCCGGTGATCCCGGGTTTTAATGACACACCGGAAGAGATAGAAGATATTGCAAGGTTTGCGGCAACACTTCCCGGCGTGGAAGAAATAGATCTTCTTCCTTATCACAATTTCGGAGAAGGAAAATATGCCGGTCTTGGCAGAGATTATCTGATGAAGGACGCCCAAAGACCTTCTGACGATAAAATGAGGATGCTTTCGGATGCGGCGCGCTCTGCCGGAGGTCTTCGCATTCAGATAGGCGGCTAGGAGGTTTGATATGAAGATATTGGACATGACATTTGTACAGGGCTTTATCAGGATGGCAGATGACGGATTTCGGATGGGATGGCATGAAAGGAACGGAGGAAATCTGTCTTACAGGATCAAGCCTGAGGAGATACATATAATAGAGCAAAGACTTAGGAAGGACGGGGAGTGGAAACCCATAGGGGCAAAGGTTCCCGGGCTCGCGGGAGAGCATTTCCTTGTAACGGGAAGCGGAAAGTTCTTCCGTGATATAAAGGACGACCCGGAAGCAACACTTGCCATCATCGGCCTGGACGAGCGCGGCGAAAACTACCGGCTTGAATGGGGGCTTGTCGAAGGAGGCAGTCCCACCAGTGAATTGCCGTCACACCTTATGAATCATGAGGTAAAAAAGCGCACAACGAACGGAAGATACAGGGTGATCTACCACGCGCATCCCGCTAATATCATAGCGCTGACTTTTGTTCTGCCTCTTGAAGACGAGGTCTTTACGAGGGAACTATGGGAAATGGCCACGGAGTGTCCGGTCGTATTTCCTGACGGCGTGGGCGTTGTCGGATGGATGGTGCCCGGGGGTGAGGAGATAGCGGTGGCCACGAGCAGGCTTATGGAAAAATATGATGCCGCTATCTGGGCTCATCACGGTATATTCTGTGCCGGCGAAGGAGCACACACTACCTTCGGTCTTATGCATACCATCGAAAAATCAGCGGAGATCCTTGTAAAGGTTTTGTCCATGTCAGATGGTAAGAGGCAGACAATAGCCCCCGAAGATTTCAGGGAGCTTGCCAAAGCATTTAAGGTTGAACTGCCCGAAAGATTTTTGTACGAAAAGTAATGAATATACTGATCGTTGATGATGAAAAACTGACAAGGGACGGTCTTATAAGTTCTGTGGACTGGGATAAACTCGGAGCGGACCGGGTGGAAACCGCAGCAAACGGAGCGGACGCACTCGGTATCCTTGATGAGTATGTTCCCGATATCGTGATCACGGATGTGCGCATGCCCCGTATGAACGGTATTGAGATGGCCAGAGCCATTCAAAAGAGATATCCGGATATCTCTTTTATCATGATGAGCGGATACTCGGACAGGGAGTATCTTAAAGAAGCGATAAAGCTCAAAGCAGTCAGTTTTATAGAAAAACCCATCAGTATTCCCGAGGTGGAAGAATCGGTCCGGGCAGCGGCAGATAAGCTTGCCGAAAAGCGTCTTGCCGAAAGGGGTCACTTTGTCAGAGAGGTTGAGGAGAGCAGACGCATAAGCAATTTTCTTATGCGAAGACAGACACAGCCGGAAGATTTAGACACCTCCTTTTTTCCCGATATGGAAAAGGACGGAAACTTTTGCTGTATCATCACGGAGTTCGGAAAGTCGGCGCCGCCTGTATCCTACGAATATCTGACCGAGACCGGAAAAAAAGCAGAGGATAAACTTGCAGCTTTCGGTCTTCATTTTATCAGTCTCTTAAAAGATGAAAAGCACATCTGTTTCTTTTTATATTCCCGCAATATATCTCAAAGGGATGCGGTATTTGCCGTTAACACAATAAGAGAATTCTTCGGAAGTTCCGGATGCCTTACCATCGCCTTAGGGGACATTGTAAGAAACATCCGCAATTCATATGAATCGTATAATTCTGCGGTTGCCCTGCTGCAGCAGGCTTTTTATTGTGAGGAGAATTCTGATATTCTGGAGTTTGAGGTCAGGATTGAATCTCCTCCGATCATAACGGATCGTACAACGGAATTTCAGGAGGCGCTGTCCATAAGGGACAAAGACGAATGTTACAGGCTTCTTGACGAGATAAAGGATCAGTTTAAGATACCCTGCGACATGCTGCCAAGTCAGGCAAAAGATACGTATTATAAGCTGTTCACGTCGCTAAAGAATGCGGCGGTCAAGTCACGGGTCGCAATGTTTCTTACGGAGGAGAAGAATTCAGTCTATAATATGGTTGATAACGCCACATCATGTCCGGCTCTTCATACGATGCTGCTCGAAAGGACGGAGGATTTTTTTGAACTGTCCGATTGTCATAAAGAGGATAACAGCATCGTGTTTGCGATAGAAGAATTCGTACATATGAATTATCAGAACGAATCGCTTTCAGTCAAGTCCATAAGCGAGTATGTCAACAGATCCACTTCGTATGTGTGCACGCTGTTTCGCAGTGAGACCGGAATGACGCTCAACAGGTTTATAACAAAATACCGTCTTGACGTTGCAAGGGATATGCTCATGGATCCCAGATATAAGGTGACCGAGATCGCGAACAGGTGCGGGTATAATGATGTTAACTA
>JAILLI010000154.1 GCA_024693225.1 Lachnospiraceae bacterium | reverse complement strand
CCTCCCTGGGCCCCATAGCCCGGAACAAGGATAAAGGACTTGGGCATTATGCGGCGCAGTATCTCTCCCATCTTGGGATATGTTGCACCGACCACGGCCCCGATATTGCTGTAGGACCCCTCCATATATTGGCCTGCCCACTCGTTGACCTTGATACCCACGGCCTCGTAGAGGGTCGAATCTTCGTCATGAAGTATGCGGTCCTGAAATTCCCCGCTGGAGGGATTGCTTGTCTTCACCAGTATGAAGATGCCCTTGTCATTCTGCCTGCAGACATCTATAAAGGGCTTGATCCCGTCCGAACCCAGATACGGATTGACCGTACAGAAATCCTCGTCAAATACGGGGATAAGGCTGTTACCGACTTTTACCTTTCCCAGATGGGCCGTTGCGTATGCCTCGCTGGTGGATCCTATATCTCCGCGTTTGACATCGCCGATCACTATGAGACCCTTTTGCCTGCAGTAACTGACCGTTTCCAGAAAAGCCTTAAGGCCGGGGAGGCCGAACTGCTCATACATGGCTATCTGGGGCTTGACTGCGGGCACCAGATCATGAACGGCATCCACAATGGCCTTGTTGAACTCAAGTATGGCAGCGCCTGCCGCATCAAGGCTCTCTCCCATCTCACCTGTCACCTTCCGGGTAATGCTGTCCGGTATGTATGACAGCTTGGGATCGAGGCCGACCACTATGGGTGACCCTTTTTTCCGGATCGCATCGATCAATCTTGAAATCATTTACAGCTCCTCCTGTATCTTAAACTCTTGTTTTTATGGTACAGCATGTCAGGGATTTAGTCCACAAGAAATCCTGCCCCGGGGGGCAGGATCCTCTTATCATGTTATCTGTATGACATGCCGCATATCATACCGTTACGAGCTCCATGGTCTCGGCATATTTGCGGATGTTCGAAGCATTGGCATACTTCCTTACCTTGTCACCGTTTACGACTACAAGGGTCGGTGCCTGCATCACGCCGTAGCGCTGTGCCAGCTCCGTGTTCTCCTCGGCATCGATGAGTACGTAGCTCTCATTCTTGAGGTACTCCTTGGCAAGCTTGCAGTTGGGGCAAGTCTTGGTAGTAAAGAGGTACTTCACATTCTCAAGGGGTTCCACATCGACCCTTGAATTCTCATCCGTTCCGGACATCTTGACTACTGCAGTCAACGGCCGTTTCATGCTGCTGTTTGCTATATCATATACAACCCTGTTCTTGTATTCCTGGCTCTTGCCGTCGTTCCAGTTCTGGACCGGCCTGTAATAGCCCGTGATCCTGGAGTAGACTTCCGTAGTCATTCCGCAGTGAGGACAGGTCTTGACTTCGCCTGCCAGATAACCGTGTTCCTTACATACCGAATATGTGGGGCTTAAGGTATAGTAGGGAAGCTTGTAATTCTCGGCTATCTTGCGTACGAGTGATGCTGCCGCCTTCCAGTCCGGAAGCTTCTCACCCAGAAAGGCGTGGAATACGGTTCCGCTGGTATAAAGGGTCTGCAGTTCATCCTGTATGTCAAGGGCATCAAATATGTCTGCTGAAAAATCAACCGGCAGATGGGATGAATTCGTATAATAAGGTGTATCTCCGGGATTGCCGGCTGTCTTGATGGCGGGCCATCTCTTCCTGTCATGCTTGGCAAGACGGTATGCCGTCGATTCTGCCGGTGTTGCCTCGAGATTGTAAAGATCCCCGTACATCTCCTGGTAATCCGAAAGCCTCTCCCTCATATGGTTAAGGACTTCCTTGGTAAACTCCTGGGTGCGCACATCCGTCATGTCGGCACGTAGCCAGTTGGCATTAAGTCCCACTTCGTTCATGCCGATAAGGCCGATGGTGGAGAAATGATTATCAAAGCTTCCAAGATATCTCTTGGTATAAGGATAAAGGCCTTCCTCAAGAAGCTTGGTGATAACGCCGCGCTTGATCTTCAGGGATCTTGCGGAGATATCCATCATGCGGTTAAGCCTTCTGTAAAAGTCATCCTTGTCCGTGGCAAGATATGCGATCCTGGGCATATTGATCGTGACAACGCCGACTGATCCCGTTGATTCTCCCGCTCCGAAGAAACCGCCCGTCTTCTTGCGCAGTTCCCTAAGGTCCAGACGGAGCCTGCAACACATGCTCCTGACATCGGAAGGCTCCATATCGGAATTGATATAGTTTGAAAAATAAGGAGTACCGTACTTGCTGGTCATCTCGAAGAGAAGCCTGTTGTTCTCGGTATCGGACCAGTCAAAATCATCGGTTATCGAATATGTCGGTATGGGATACTGGAAGCCGCGGCCATTGGCATCACCCTCGATCATGGTCTGGATGAAGGCCTTGTTGATCATGTCCATCTCTTCCTTGCAGTCCTTGTACTTGAAGTCCATCTCCTTGCCGCCGACAAGGGCCGGAAGCTCTGCAAGATCCGAAGGTACGGTCCAGTCAAGTGTTATATTGGAGAAGGGTGCCTGTGTTCCCCAGCGGCTGGGTGTATTGACTCCGTATACAAATGATTCTATGCACTTCTTGACTTCCCTGTAGGTAAGGTTATCGGCCTTGACGAAGGGGGCAAGATATGTATCAAACGATGAAAAAGCCTGGGCGCCGGCCCATTCGTTCTGCATGATCCCCAGGAAATTGACCATCTGGTTGCAAAGGACCGAAAGATGGGAAGCCGGAGCGGATGTTATCTTGCCGCTTATGCCCCCGAGGCCCTCCTGGATCAGCTGCTTTAAGGACCAGCCTGCACAGTAACCTGCCAGCATTGAAAGATCATGGATATGTATGTCCGCATTCCTGTGAGCCTCGGCGATCTCTTCATCATAGATCTCCGACAGCCAGTAGTTGGCGGTTACGGCTCCGGAATTGGACAGGATCAGACCGCCTATGGAATATGTAACGGTGGAATTCTCCTTGACCCTCCAGTCCTCGACCTTGACATAGCTGTTTACGACATCCTTGTAATCAAGGATGGTCGACTTCATGTTGCGCATCTTCTCGCGCTGCTTACGATAAAGGATATAAGCCTTGGCAACTTCGGTATATCCTGCCTGCTCTAGTACTACCTCAACACTGTCCTGTATATCCTCGACCTGGATCCTGTTATCACTCATCTTCGACTGAAAATCTGCCGTTACACGGAGTGAAAGAAGATCGATCATATCATTGGTGTACTGCTTCTCGCATGCATTAAAAGCCTTCATTATCGCATCATTGATCTTTGCGATATTGAAATCTGCCAATTCCCCGTCTCTTTTTACTACGCTGAACATTCCTGACTACTCCCTTCCTGATAAGCCCCTTTTAGACCCCTCTTTGTTTATGATTTGTATTTGATGTGTTCTGTTAAATACAGTAAACGACAAAACTCTTTTCGTTTTGGCGTTTACTATAAAACGATCCCCGAAGAGGAATCGTCATATTCAACATCCGAAATGAAGTATAGCAAAGGAGATTTCATAAGTCAACACGAAAATACCATATCTTATGTTAACTTTTTGTCATAACCACTATATGTAGTGTTTTTATTGTTTTGTGACCCGGGCCCCCAAAACCCCATATTTTAGGCTGTTTGCACAATAATAGCGGACCCTTTCCCCGGGGTGGTGTCCGCTAAATTACAGGAGTTATTAAAAATTATTGTAAACCATGCACAAAAATAGACCCGTATTTTTTATCTGGTGCCAAGGAAGATATTTTCCCTCTTTGCAGCCTCATCATCAGGGTACTCGGCCAGGTATTCTTCCATATATTTTGCGGCTGTTTCAAAGTCATAGAGCATCTCATAAGCCACGACCCGGTCAAACATCATGCCCTGCCGTCCTTCACCGCCTCCGGCGTTCATCCCGGCCTCTATGGTGGAAAGTGCGCCTTCGTAATCGCCCTGCTTTATCCTGCAGGTCGCCAGTTCTTCGTAGACGGCGCCGGCGGAAGGGTTTTCACGAATGTACTCCTCATAAAGGGTTACGGCATACGAGGGGTCGCCGAGAGCCTCATAGGTCCGGCCCAGATACAGGATCAGGTTCTGGCTCGAGCCCGATTTTCTCGCATTCTCAAGGTCCCCCCTTGCGTCCGTATAGGCTCCCAGGTAATATTCAAGGATCCCCTTGTTGTAGTCCGACAGCCTGTTGCCGGCGGTCATGGCCTTTTCAAGGTAGGCGGCGGCATCTTGGTCATATCCTTTTGCATGAAGCTCTTCATATATACCCACGTACCTGTCATAGTTATCGTCATCAAGCTCAAGGGTCCTGTCAAAATCGGCCAGGGCACCGGCCTTATCTCCCATGGCAAGCTCGATCTTGCCCTTGAGGAAGTAGGCTCCGTCATCCTTTGCGCGAAGTGCCGTAATGGCATCGACCGTGGACAGGGCGGCAGCCGCATCCCCGCTTAAAAACTCGGCCACAGCCAGATAATGCGAGATATCAAGATCGGCGGCATCTATTATGCCGTTTGAGCATGCCAGGGCCATCTCAAAGGTTTTTACAGCCTCTTCATACATGCCCTGGCCCATCAGGCCGATCCCTTTTGCCCGGTAGGACATCTTGTCGGCACCTTCCGCAATGGCACCGTCGGCGATGGATACCGCCCCCTCATAATCTCCGCTCTCCACCGCCTTGATGGAAGATGCGGCAGCTTCGGAGGAAGGCGAACAGGCCGTCAGAGCCATCAGGGCGCCACATATAAGAGATGCAAGGATTCTTTTCTGTTTCATATTGATATTCCTTGTGATATACTATGTCATTAGGGTTTAAATTATAAGGAACGATATCATGTCCGCAGACATTGGCAGATTTTCTTTAAATAGAGATATAAAACTTTCATGCAATGCCCTTAAGATCATCGCATGTATCTGTATGCTCATAGACCACGTCGGCTACGGCATAGTCCATGCCTATCTGCTGGCCCATAAGATGGACCTGGATCCGGAGGTATATGTAAGGCTTGGCACGGTCTATGAAGTGATGAAGGGGATAGGGCGTATAGCTTTTCCCATATTTGCCTTCTTCGTGGTGGAAGGGTTCATGCGCACGAGAAGCGTTTTAAGGTATGCCTTGAGGCTTGCCATATTCTCCGCCATATCCGAGCTTCCATTCGATCTCGGGCTCTTTGATACCTTCATCAAGGAGGATCATCAGAACATACTCCTGACCTTCCTTATCGCCATACTGATGCTCAGCCTTATCCGTTACACGGAAGAAAAGATCCCCGGCCTTTCCATATCCGTAAGGTGTCTTGTCATAGTCTGCATAGTTGCGGCTTTCTCTGAACTGTCCGTTCTGCTTTCCACGGACTATTCATGGAAATGCATGCTCCTGACCGCAGTCCTTTATCTTGCAAGGAGCACAGGCCCTTTCCGTCTTATAGCAGGCGCCGCCGCCGTAAGCTGGGAGAAGTACGCTCCCATCTCATTCATACTGCTCTATTTCTATGATCCCGATGTCAGGCCCAGGTTTAAATACGCTTTCTACGTATTCTATCCCCTCCACCTGATCATCATCTATTTCCTTGCAAAACTGATCATCTGACAGTATCATCAGTCGGAAGTAAAAGACTTTATCACCTGGTCCTTAACGCTGTCCGCAAGGACTGACAGTACCGCTTTTATACGCCTTCGGTCCTCGCCGTCAAGTCCGGCCAGGACATGGCCTGCCTTTGCCATAAAGGTTGCGGCATTGTCCTTAAAGTCATTAAGATCGTTGATCCCGGCTTCAACAAAGACGGAATATACCTTGTCGACGAAAACCTTCATCTCCCCGGGATCTGCCCGGTCGGCCCACTCGTTCACGGCCTCATCGCTTATGACATACCTTCCGGCAACATCATCCCGGTAGACAAAATCCGCGTCCTCGACCACCCAGTTAAAGGGATCATGCTGCAATATACCTATGCTCCTTGCCTCAACGACCCTGTAATGCTCATGGGTCTGAAGGAGCATGCCGACTATGGAGGAACGCGGAACGAACTTTTCTATCCTGTCCTTTATGGCTTCAAAATCCGCCTCCGCAAGGGTCTCTTTTGTAAAACCGGGACCGTCCTGGGAATATATGACCGATATCCTCCCCCGTACCAGATCGGAACACTTCATTGCAGAATAAACTGCCAGGTTCCCGCCCTTGGAATGGCCTCCCACGGAAAAGGTCCCCCTGATACGCTCCGCGGCATAGTGCAGATAATCAACTGCCTTGACCTGGGCCGGGATGGGGGTCATAAAGGTCATGTTAAAATCCTCTTTCCAGCCGATTATGCTCTCGTCGGTACCCCTGAAGACCACATGGGTGGTATCCTCCGTAAGATAAGCCGTCAGGGCGGAAAACTGCATCTCCCATCTGCTGCTTTTAAGATCTATGAAATTGGAAAGACGCACATGGGAAAACCGTGCGGAAGCTGCCATGGCGTAAAAGAGGTCGGAATTGTTCTTCGCATATCTCTCATCGGAAAAGAGGGCCGAAACATCATCCCTTTTCGCGATCTCTTCTATTGTGACGCTGTTTTCATATGAGCCGTCAAAAGGAACAAACCCTGCAAGCTTAAGGTAGGAAAACTGTGAAAGGATCAGGGCATCCACCCTGTTAAAGGGCATGTCCTCAAAGGTGTGACCGCCGTATGCACCTACATAGTCGATTATATTCTTCAAGACTCCTGCTCCGCTGCCTTATCCGCGTTTCTGCTCTTATAGACGCGAAGGCGTGCATACATCAGAGCCAGTCCGGCAGCAAATGTAAATATGGCTATAAACTGGGATGTTGACAATGATCCGACATTGCCCCGCGGGTCGTCCCTGAAAAACTCTATGATAAATCTTCCGATGCTGTAAAGTATCAGATACATGCAAAATGACAGTCCGGAGACGTATCTGCGCTTTGGCAGATCATCCGATCCCTTTTTGGGACAGCTGGCAAGGTATCCTGTCAGGATTGCAAGAAAGATGACAAAATTACCCGCTGCCATTATGGGCTGTGTGGGAATGAGATGTACGTGGGCCGGCGCACTGCAGCCTTCCGGAAACACCAGGGAAAAAGGCGATGTGGTCTCCTTTCCGTAACAGCACCCCGCGAGCAGGCAGCCTACGCGTCCGAAAGCCTGATTGAGGGGGACGACAACACCGAAGAGATCTATGTACTTGAGAAAATCCAGCTTTTTTATCTTGCAGTAGACATATATGGTAGCTATGCCGGTGATGATACCGCCGTAAACGGCAAATCCTTCGGACCCGATAACAGACAAAGGATCCGCAAGAAAGGCCTTGAACTCGACTATCACATGAAGGAGCTTGCCCCCTGCGAAACCGATTATAAGAACAAGCATGGCTATGTTCGTAAAATCGTTATCGGAAAGTCCTCTCCTCTTGGCAAGATATCCTCCCAAAAGGACCGCTGCAAGAAAGCCGATGCCTATCATAAGGCCGTAGCCGTGTACTGTGAATTTACCTATTGAAAAAAGATCTATAGCCATAACTTACTCCTGACAGAATGAAAAGGGCGTGGGCCGAAAAGCCCGCGCCCGCAGCATATCACTTACGTTCACTTAAGCCCTTATTCAACAACAAGTCCGCTCCACTTATCATCGGGGATCAGTGCAACATAGGTCTTACCTGTGTTCATCACGATCTCGTTGCCGTCCTTGTCATAGTATCTGGTGGGAGTAACTTCATCCTCCTTGGACCAGATGACGGGCATTGCTTTACCCTGGGTGATGTACCATCCTTCGCGCTTGAAGTCTATGGCGTGGAACATCATGTATCCGTTATCATCGAACTTGACGTATCTGGTGTTCTGAAGAAGTACGTTGGTAAATCCGAGCTGGGTATCCCCGTTACCGGGATCGGTGTGCTTCTGGCCATATTCCGAATACATATAGCGCTTGCTGTCGGGATCATATTCAAGCTTGGATGAATTGTGCTTGAAAGGAAGCTCGACCTTGGTACAGTCCTTAACACCCTTTGCAGAGGACAGATCGTTCACTTCGCTGTCGCTCTTGACGAAATTGTAATGAGGGCCGCCCTTGTAATACTCGTTATATGTCTTGGAGACATCGGACTTGCTCTGGAAGTTCTTGTCAAGGTCTCCCGTACAGATATACTCCGTAAACTCTCTTGACTTGCCGTTGTCTATTCTGGAGAAAGTCCCCGAGAAGTTGTCAACATAAGGCTTTGCAATATAATCATCGATGTAGAAGGGACCACCGTCATGGCAGACGATAGCATTCCACTCGGGTGCTATTACAAGGTTGGTGGGACGCGTACTACGTATGCTTCCCAGACGCTCTATCTTCTCCCAGTCCTTAACGAGGACCATCAGACGTGTGATACCGTCATTTGCAAGGGAGTTGGTCATCTCATATACAACATCCGCATACTGTGAAAGTCCGTAATGGGGAAGTGCCGTCTTCTCGTTATCGACCATGGCTGCTATGGGCCTCTGGTCCTTGATATCTTCACTTATCCACTCATTGGTAAGCTCACTTCTGTACAGTCCGTCATGAGTACCGTCATCGACCGGCTCTTCAGCCTTGTCTTCAATGCTTATGGCCGGTGTATCGTTAACGACCTGTATCTGCGGAGCTGCTGCCGCAGGAGCTTCCTGTTCCTCATCATCGCCACATCCCGAGAGCACTGCTACCGAGCATATCGCAAGGAGAAGGATGATCTTCTTTTTCATAATAAAAACCTCCATAATAAAACACATCAAAAATCGTGGTCCCTCCGGACCTGTGTCATTATAACACCAATCTCCGTGAGATTATACCACAAGATAATGTGGTTGTCACCTATGAACTTCCCACAACCGACTGATATCGGATGGGGTTTCTGTTATGCCGCTTTGCGGCATGAGCCTGTAGGATGTGTACATCCTGCAGAACAGGGCATGTCCACAATGCCCCTATCCCATCGGGTAACCTTTGGGAATAC
>JAILLI010000117.1 GCA_024693225.1 Lachnospiraceae bacterium | reverse complement strand
CTTCTGCTTATTATCGATATATGTACATTTTTTGTGACAATCACGGCTACAGCTATCGTTAGAAAAGGGATTACCGCCAAGGTAAGTGACGAAAATCAATCTTTTGGGGAAAGCTTAAAAGAGGGATGGAATGCGGTTCATGGCCACAAAGGAGTTTTTTTACTGATCATGGTGTCTTCGGCTATTACTATGTTTATGGGTATTCTTCAGATACTTGTGGAGCCGATGATTCTGTCTTTCTCGGATGCAAAAACGCTTGGCATTGCAGAGACATTATGCGCCTGCGGGATGCTCTTATCAGGACTTTTTCTTGGAATCGTCGGAATAAAAAGGGGATACGTTAAGGTGCTGCGAGTCTCGCTCTTCATGGCGGGAATGTTCATGATAGGCATGTCGTTATTTGAAAACATTGTGTCAATCTGTATCTTCGGAGCACTCTTCTTTGCCATGCTGCCCCTTGCCAACAATGCGATGGATTATCTTGCCAGGACGAATATCCCGGATGAGCTTCAGGGCAGAGCATGGGGCTTTATAGGGTTCCTTTCGCAGATAGGGTATGTTGTTGCGTATGCCGTATCGGGACTTGCCGCAGACGGTCTCGGAAGCCTGTCCGGAAAAGGCGTAGGGCGCGGAGCCGCTCTTATGGTACTTATCTCGGGGGTTCTGCTTGCCGTTACGGCTTTAACATTACTTAGGCTTTCTGCAATTAAAAAATTGGAAGATGGTGGCAGAGGAGGTGTTTCCAAGTGATAGGAATATATATGAGCGGAACAGGAAATACAAAGCATTGTGTCAGTAAACTCCTTTCAGTGATCGATCCCAAAGCAGAAATGATACCGATCGAGTCTGAAGAGTCTGCTGAGAAGATCAGACAAAGTGATACGGTATTACTTGCTTACCCGACACAGTTTTCAAATGTGCCTTTTATGGTAAAAGATTTCATTAGAAAAAAACCGGAACTGTGGAAGAATAAGAAAGTTTTCTGCCTGACTACGATGGGAGCATTTTCAGGGGATGGTGCAGGATGTGCGGCGAGACTTCTGAAGAAATACGGGGCAAAGATCATCGGCGGTCTTCATGTCAGAATGCCGGATGCCGTATGTGATAATAAAATGCTTAAAAAATCACTCGAAGAAAATAAGCGAATCGTCAGAGAGGCTGATAAGAAGATCGAAGCCGTAGGAAGAAAAATAGTTAAAGAGGGGATTTATCCTCAGGACGGGTTATCCTTTATGGCTCATCTTGCCGGTCTGTTTGGGCAGAGGCTTTGGTTTTACGGGAAAACTGCTCGTTATTCGGATAAGCTTAAGATCAGTGAGGATTGTGTAGGCTGCGGGATATGTGCAAATAACTGCCCGATGGGAAATTTGAAAATAGTAGATGGAAAAGCAGTGGCGGATAACAGATGTGCCATGTGTTACCGCTGCATAAGTCATTGTCCGAAGCAGGCGATAACGCTGCTCGGTAAAGAAGTAATTGAGCAGTGCCGGTATGACAGGTATTGCTGATTAAATAAATATGTTGTATGAGGGCCGGTTACCTGAATAACGATAAGCCCCGTTCCTGTAAGCGCCGCAGTTTCTTTTTACTCATGTCTGTCTCCATCGGTTGCCGTAAGTTCCTTCGCCACTTCTTCCATCCCCATCTTCACGACCAGATCTCCGTAGCTCTTGTCGTACTGGGCCTGCGAGATCGCGCCGGTCGAAAGGAACTTATCCAGTGTTTCCTTCTGGTGAAGGAAGAGTTCCCGTTTCTTATCATCATCCATAAAACTTAAACCTCACATCTTTTTCTCTGCGTAAAACTCTTCTCCGGTATCGAGGCATATCGCTGCCAGTCTGCCGCCCGGGATAAATGCTCCGCAGTCGATTACGATATGATTATTATGCCTATATATGTATCCGGGCCGGGGATTACCCTCGATCGATTGCGTTGGGGTGTGTCCTGTGATCACGTATATATCATCAAAGTACTTCACATTGTAATCCGCACGCTCCCAGACGATATCATGCAGTGAATAATCTTCGATATCCTTCTCAGGAGAGAAGTTGCCCAGACCGGCGTGCACCAGCAGGTATTCCTTATCCCCCACGCTGAGTTCGGCGTACAGATCGAATTCTTTGATGAAATCTACCACTTCCTGCTGTTCTTCCTTGTCCAGCATCTTGAATTCATCAAGTGTGGTCTGACTGCCGTTGCTCTGCCAGGTCAGGATATTGTCCAGTATCTTTTCGTCAAGCGCTGCTATCGACATGTCTGTGATCTCCTGCATGAGGAATCCCAGACATTCCAGTGCCATCAGCTCATGATTGCCCACCAGGCATACTGCGTTAGGCATCTTCATCAGGAGCTGCACCGTTTTTATCGGGTGCGGCCCGCGGTCGAGGATGTCACCCAGGACATAGAGTGTGTCACTCGGTCCGAGCTTGATATTTTCCAGTAATTCCACGAAGAGATCATACTCGCCGTGAATATCGGATATAACATATGTCGCCATGGGATCACCTTCCTTCTGCCGGATGCCTGATCACTATGATCATTTTGTCCGGCGTACTTTATCTTTAGCGATCTCTTCTAGTACCCTAACAGAGATACCGGCAGGATAAATGCATCATCGTTCAAAACCCTGATCTTCTCAGCATTATCAATTACCATACCCTGCTTGATCGGCATATTATACTTAGCCAGTACATTAAAGTTTTTCGTGGGTTTACAGGGTGCAATCCCTTTCTTGATCTCTACGGGATACAATGCTCCATCTTTAACAAGAAGAATGTCAACTTCCTTTTTATCTATGTCTTCGATTAAATCAATGGTGGACTATGATTTTAATCGCAATCTTTTGTATGTATTTGTATCCTGTCCCTTTTTTTCTATATGCTTTTCTTAATCCGATTCTTCCCGCCTTCCTGTCATTTACATTCTACATTATTCGTGAACTCATATCAACATTTTTGTACCCTGCGACACACTTTACATTTCTTGAATATGGCTATATCATATAGGTAGCCTGTCAAACAGGCGGTCATCACAACCTTCGGGCAGAAATGGAGAGGCTTATGTATCAATTCCCTGAAGACAATAAAAAAGCATACGAAAGCAGCCCGCTGCCTTTCGTTTATTTCCAGAACATAAATAACCGTCCCGTTCCTGTTCTGGCCTCAGACGGCTTTTGCCATACGGTCGGTGTTGACCGTGAGCGCGTGCTCAGCTGGCTGAGCACCGCCATGACCGAGCGTATGGATCCGGATGACATAGGCGTCGTATCGAAGGCAGTTGATGATTTCATGCAGCAGCACGGACTTTTCAATATAGTTTTCCGTTTCCGTATGGACTCAGCAGGCCGCGATCCCGAGGCGGGACCTGCCGCACCGGTCTACACGATGGTACATGGCCTGGGCAGCTGGCAGACCATGCACGACGGGACGGAGCTGGCTGTCGTAGCTTTTGCCAATCATTCGGCTGCGCACGAACTGACCAGGGACAAGGTACGTGAATACACTTTTTCCAGGCATGACCGCTTCTATCGGGACCCGCTGACCGGCATCCCCAACTTTAACTATCTCCACGAGTACGGCAACGATAAGATCGCAGCCATCCGCTCCGAAGGAAAGACGCCTGTCCTGATCTATACGGACGTCAATGCCATGCGTTCATACAACAATCAGTACGGATTTCAGGAGGGCGACAAACTGCTGGTACTCAGTTCACAGACGCTGCGCCTTAAGTTCCCCGACGCTCTCGTTGTCAGGGTATCGGAAGACCATTTTCTGATGCTGACTGCCGCGGAGAGTGAATCCGAACTGGAAAAGGATTTACACGAAGTAAATGATGAGATCAGGAAAAATGCATACGGCAACACGACCGGACTGCTCTACGGAGTATGCCCCCTGACCGAAGGGATCACGCTGAACGAGGCCATCGATCACGCAAAGCACGCGCTCAAGCAGATCGAGAACGATCTCAACCTGGAGGTCTCATTCTATTCCCGGGATTCCGCCGATGCCTTCCTGCAGGAACGCTATATAGTAGAAAACCTTGACCGCGCCCTCGAATCGGGCTGGATCAAGGTTTATTATCAGGCCATCGTCAGGGCCGAGACCGGAAAAACAGCTGCATTCGAAGGCCTGGCCAGATGGATAGACCCCGAGCGCGGGATGCTCTCCCCGGGTGTATTTATCCCGGTCCTGTCAAAGTATCACCTGCTCCACAAGCTCGATCTGTACATGTTCGAGACAGTCTGCCGCGAAGTGAAGGACAGGGTCAACAACGACCTGCCCATTATGCCCGTCTCGGTTAATTTCTCAAGGCAGGATTTCGATTACATCGATATCGTGGCAGAGCTGAACCGGCTCTATGACAAATACGAGCTGGCCCAATACGGCGGCAAGAACAATTTCGTGATTGAGATAACCGAGCAGGATCTGGCCTCCGAAGAGGAGCATTTCATGGAGCAGCTGAAACGTCTGCGCGAGTGCAATTTCAGGATATGGCTGGACGATTTCTGCAGCGGTTATTCCTCGATTAACATGTTCAACCGCTTTAAATTCGATCTCGTCAAATTCGATATGGAGCTGCTGCGCCATCTGGATGATTACGACGGGATCAACCGTATCATCCTCAAATCCCTTGTCCGGATGCTGCGCGAGCTGAAAATCCATACGCTCGTCGAAGGCGTAGAGTCGGAAGAGCAGGGCGAATTCCTAAAAGAGATAAACTGCGAACTGGCCCAGGGCTTCCACTACTATAAACCGGTGGCACTGGATTTCCTGCTCTCCCGCAAGCAGCACGGCGATCTGCGGATAATCTGCGAATCCCCCGCAGAGCGCAGGACCCTTAACCGCAAGCTCTTCGACGACCCCTCCGAGACAGGCAAACAGGAGCTTTGAGCAGAGAAAAGGAAGCATTAAAAGAGGGGCTGCTATTGCAGCCCCTCAGACTAAAGGCCCGGCATACGCCGAGCCTTATTTTTGTGTTTATTTGTAATACACATTGCAGCTCTTCAGGTCAACCTTAATAACATTGACCACGCCGAGCTCATAAACATTGCAATCGAATTCTCCTACGAGGATCTTGCCGTTCTGGTCGACGCAGACAGTCTGGCCGGCCTTTTCGTTGGCGGCCCAGTAGCAGCCGTATAATTTCAGGCCATGGCGCGTCGCGTTGTGATTGGTGACGATATCGTAGTTCTTCGACGGAGCGACGATCCTGTTCTTGTCGGCAGCCGTTGAGGTGCTGAAACCGTATGCTGCGTTGGTCAGCATTTCTAAAGTGGGTATGCCGATCCTGGTCTTAACTCCGCAGATATCCATATCGAGCAGGACGCGCTCACTGGGGATATCCAATTGAGGCCAGAAGGTCCTTTCTTCTTTGGTGTAATCATTGGAACGGTTGAGCATGTAATAGAGGCAGCTTGTCGCCCATGTGGTGGTCTTAGCCTCACGCCAGCCGTCGTATCCGCCGCCGCAGATGATGCAATTATTCATCAGGAGTACGTAATCTTCGGTCTGCTCAAGTATTTTCCATTCAGCGGGAACGCATTTGAAAGGTCCGATGTCATTCTGGCTGTCGTATGTATAGTCGTCTCCATTATACAGATAATGCCCATGATCGGGAGTCACTGCGAGAATCTTGGATTTAAGCGCTTTGTCGGTGACCAGTTCTGTAGGAGCGGTTCCGAAATACGCATAGCCGTTTTTGAAAGTGATATCGGCGTATTTAACTGACGTATTGCCGTTCTCGTCCATGACGCGCAGCTTGATCTTTTCGGAACGTGCAATAGGATTTCTTATATCAATATCCGCTTCCTTGGCGAACGCATAAAGAACAGCATAGCACTCGCCCATATTGAAGGCGCCTACCGACGCTTCGCGGTCGTTATAGGTAAAGGGCGGATCAACGGCACGCGTTCCGTCTGAGTTAATGATAAACAGGCGGACTTCAGCATTTTCGAGTCCTTCGTCACATACATATTCAAGCGTATATTTATTCTTGTCGCTTCCTCCGGG
>JAILLI010000048.1 GCA_024693225.1 Lachnospiraceae bacterium | reverse complement strand
ATTAAGAGATACCACTACCCAGTCGTCTTTATCCCTGTACTCGTTGGATATGGTTGATAAAAGTACAGTTTTTCCTATACCCCTTACCCCCATTATAAGGTAACAGCTGTTAGATGGTGAAATGCTGTCCAGGTTATCGGTTATCTGCGAATATGCTTCCGCACGTTCCACATATCTGTCCGGTTCCCTGCCAAAGCTGAGACAAAACGGGTTGTTTGCTGACATATGCATTTTCCTCATTTTCTGTTAGACTTTTTAAGAATCGTTAGTATCTGTTAGTTTCTGCTAGTAAATGTTAGCATTTTCTCCATATAATGTCAACATCGGTTTCTGTCACTCCCATAAAATAAAGAGAACGGTTTCACGATCGGGAAAATCTCAACCGTGGAACCGTCCCATTAATAGTAAACCTTCCTGCGGATATTTATTTCATTACTATGTTCACGATCTTGCCGGGAACGTATATCTCTTTGACGATGTTGCCGGTCAGCTTGTCGGCAACTGCTTCTTTACCCTTGGCGATGGCACTGTCCTTACTCTCGTCCTTGTCGATCATGACAGTGGCACGGAGCTTTCCGTTTATCTGGACAGCGATCTCGATCGTCTGATCGATGGTCTTGGCGGCATCATATTCGGGCCAGGGTGCTACAGCTACCAGACCCTCTCCGCCGGTCTGCTCCCAGAGCTCTTCACATATATGGGGAGCAAAGGGTGATAAGAGCTTTATGAAGGTATGCAGTTCATCCTTTGTTATGGATCCGTTGGCACCAACCTCATTCATGAAAGTCATCATGGCCGCGATGGCTGTATTGAACTTCATGCTCTCTATGTCTTCTGTAACCTTCTTAATGGTCTTGTGAAGGCTGGTCTCAAGAGAAGTGTCCCCGGGCTTTTTGTCGACCATATCCGGAAGGGTCACGAAACGGTCTATGAACCTCTTGCAGCCCTTAACCCCGTTCTCACTCCAGGGAGTTGCAGCACCGTAATCACCCATGAAAAGGACATAGAGCCTGAGTGTGTCAGCCCCGTACTGGCTTACTATATCCATGGGATCTACAACGTTTCCGCGGCTCTTGCTCATCTTCTCGCCGTCAGAGCCCAGGATAAGCCCCTGATACGAACGCTTTGCATAGGGTTCAGGAGTATTTACGACGCCTAAGTCATAGAGGAATCTGTGCCAGAACCTTGAGTAGATAAGGTGGCGGGTAACATGCTCCATGCCGCCGTTGTACCAGTCAACGTTCATCCAGTATTTGAGCTTTTCAGGATCCGCAAGGGCATTCTCATTTTTGGGGTCGCAGAAACGCAGGAAATACCATGAGCTTCCGGCCCACTGGGGCATGGTATCGGTCTCACGCTTTGCATCGCCGCCGCACTTGGGACACTTGCAGTTTACAAAGCTGTCTATCTTGGCCAGGGGTGAATTACCGTCCTCACCGGGCTCAAAGTTCTCGACATCCGGTAAAGTCAGAGGCAGCTGCTCTTCGGGAACCGCCACGACCCCGCACTTGGGACAGTGGATAAGGGGTATGGGCTCACCCCAGTATCTCTGGCGGTTGAAGGCCCAGTCCTTCATCTTGTACTGGATACCCTTCCTGCCTATGCCCTTCTCTTCAAGATAGCCGAGCATCTTTGCGATGGATTCTTTTTTATTGGTACACCCGTTAAGGATATCCGAATTTATCATATTACCGTCACCGGTATAAGCTTCAAGGCTTATATCGCCGCCTTCGATGACCTGGATGATATCGATGCCGAACTTCTTTGCGAACTCCCAGTCACGCTGGTCATGTGCGGGAACGGCCATGATGGCACCGGTACCGTACCCCATCATTACGTAGTCGGCTATGAATATGGGGATCTCCTTACCGTCAACGGGATTAATGGCACTTATACCGTCAAGCTTTACCCCGGTCTTGTCCTTTACCAGCTGTGTACGCTCAAACTCGGTCTTCTTTGCGCATTCCTCACGGTATCTTAATACCTCATCAAAATTTGCCAGCTTATCCTTGTATTTATCTATCAGAGGATGTTCCGGAGCCATTACCATGAATGTGACCCCGTAGAGAGTATCCGGTCTGGTCGTATAGATCTCAAGCTTCTCATCTAAATCTTTAAGTGAAAAGTTTACAAAAGCCCCTTCACTCTTCCCTATCCAGTTTACCTCCTGCTGCTTGACATTTTCCGGAAAATCGACCGTGTCAAGGCCTTCAAGGAGCTTATCGGCATAGTCGGTTATACGCAGATACCATACGCTCTTCTCCTTCTGGACAACATCGCTGTGGCATATATCGCATTTGCCGCCCTGGCTGTCCTCATTGGAAAGGATCACCTTGCAGTGGGGGCAGTAATTTACCAGGGTATTTGCACGAAAAACAAGACCCTTTTCAAAAAGCTTTAAGAATATCCACTGGGTCCACTTATAATAATCAGGGTTACTGGTAGCAAGATTTCTGGTCCAGTCAAACGAAAAACCGACAGCTTTGAGCTGGTCTGAAAAATGCTCGATATTCTTCTGCGTGATAACCGCGGGATGAGTACCCGTCTTGATCGCATAGTTCTCAGCCGGAAGTCCGAAAGAATCAAAACCTATGGGGAAAAGCACATTGTAGCCCTGCATACGGCGTTTTCTGGCAATGACCTCAATACTGGAATATGCCTTGATATGCCCTACATGCATGCCTGCACCCGAAGGGTAAGGAAACTCAACAAGGCCGTAGAACTTGGGCTTGCTGCTTCCGTCCTGCGCAGTAAATACCCCTGCTTCCTCCCATCTCTTCTGCCATTTCTTCTCAACCTGCTCGTGATCATACATTCTTGCCATAATATCACTCCTCTTTTTACCACTTAATCTAATGCAAAGTCCGTGGCCTGTCTATAAAAGCTCAAACGATACAAACTTCCTACATTCTCACACTTTGCCGCTGATATGTCAACACGGATCCGTCTGTCAGATCATGTCTCCCAGATAATAAAAACCCTTACATTCGGTCAGCTTTACGGGAACTATCTTTCCTATAAGGGATGCATCTCCCGGAAAGTGCACGTTCAGATTGTTGGATAAGCGGCCGGTGACCAGCATTTGGTCCTGCCTGTTCATATCCTCGACGAGTACGTCCATGGTCTGTCCTTCGATTAGGGCTGCCTGTCTGGTACTTACCTCCTGTACTTTTGCAAGCACCCTGTCAAAGAATATCTTTACCTTTTCTTCGCTTACCTGGTCCGGCATGGATGCGGCCGGAGTGCCGGTACGCTTGGAATATATGAAGGTGAAGGCCCCGTCAAAGCGGACGGCTTCTATAACATCGATCGTGTCATTCACGTCCTCTTCCGTCTCCCCGGGAAATCCCGTGATTATATCCGTCGTGACCGCAATGCCGGGTATACGGTCCCTGATCTTTTGGGCAAGATCTATATAACCTTCCTTGGTATAATGCCTGTTCATGGCCTTTAGGATACGGGTGGATCCCGACTGGAGGGGCAGATGTATATGCCTGCATATCTTATCAGATGATGCCATGACATCTATCAGTTCATCGGACAGATCCTTGGGATGGCTGGTCATGAATCTGATACGTTTTATCCCATCTATATCTTCAACTCTTTTTAGAAGTTCGGGGAATGATATCTCCCCCTCAAGGCCCTTTCCGTAGGAATTAACATTCTGCCCGAGGAGCATCACTTCCACAACGCCGTCAGCGGCAAGAGCTTCTATCTCTTTTATGATATCATCGCTCCCCCTGCTCCGTTCACGTCCTCTTACATATGGTACTATGCAGTAGCTGCAGAAATTGTTGCAGCCGAACATTATATTGACACCGGATTTGAATGGGTAATTCCTCTTTACCGGTATATCTTCTACTATCCGGTCCGTCCCTTCCCATATCTCGGATACGATATGACCCTTCCCCTTTGTGACTTCTCTGGTAAGGACCGAGACCAGGAGCCTGGGAAAATCAAAGAGGTTATGGGTCCCGAAAACAAGATCCACAAAAGGATAGGATCTCATTATCTTCTCATAGGCACTCTTTTCCTGGGTAAGGCATCCGCAAAGAGCTATGATCATGTCGGGACGGGATTTTTTAACGGCTCCGAGGCTCCCCAAGTGCCCGTACAGCTTCTGGTTGGCATTGTCCCTTACGGTACAGGTATTGTATATGACAAAATCTGCCGACAGTTCGTCATCTTCATAAATAAAGCCCGCGGATTCGAGAACACCCTTGAGCTTTTCCGAATCCCTGGCATTCATCTGACAACCGAAAGTCGTTACATGATATGTCAGTTTTCGCCCCATATCCCCGGCTTTTTCATCAACTATCGACTTGGCTGCCTCTATGCATTTTTTCTGTCGTACCAGCTCTTCGGCATCTGTGTTTGTCTGAAGACCGAGCACGTCTTTGATATCATTCATCTTCTCTACACCAATCAGGACAGGGGGGACGGTTCTTTTGTCTTTTCATCTTCTTCTATACACCGCAGTCTCGGTAATGACAATGTCCACCGGTATGTCACACTCTTCCGTCTCAAAATCATCTGAAACCTGAACATCATATGCAAGCCCTATGACAGTCCCGGGCCTGTTCTGTCTTATATATGTATCATAAAAAGCTTTGCCGTATCCGATCCTGTTACACTTCCTGTCAAAAGCTACTCCGGGAGCTATGCAGACATCTGCCGCTCCTTTGAACAGGTCGCATCCCTTGTCTGTATCCGGTTCCGGTATGCCCTTATAGCCTTCCTTGAAATGATCCGGAGAATTTACCACATAAAATGTAAGCAAACTCATTCCGTCTACTATCTTCGATACCGGGTACGCCACCATCTTGCCATCGGATATGGCCCTCTCAAAGATCAGATCGGTATCGACCTCACAGTTGTATGCCTTGTAAAGCAGGATAGTTGCGGACCTTTCATATTCAGGGCATGCAAGAAACCGCTCGCATATGGTCCGGGACATTCTGTTTCGTTCTTCTTCGGACAGACTCCGGCGCTCTTTTAGCATCCGGGCCCGTACCAATGCCTTCCCTTTCCTTATGTTTTCTGTATTCCCGGTATCAAACATCTGCACTGTCTTTTATCTTGAGGCCCTGATACGCCGGTCAATAAAATCCGCAACACCAAAATCAGGATCAGGATCTGCCAGAAACAATGTTCCGTAGTTCCTGCCTTCCATTATCTTGTGAATGACCGAAACGTCCTTACCGTTCGCTATCACCATGTCCGCACCGCTGGCCGTTGCAACCTTTGCCGCATGGAGCTTTGCATTCATGCCCCCGGTCCCGAGAGAAGTTCCGGTTGTGGATTTGGCCATATCAGTGTACCTGTCGTCAAGTTTTTCTATTATATGTATAAGCTTTGCATCCTTTGCCACATGCGGATCATCCGTATACATCCCGTCGATGTCGGAAAGGAGGATCAGAAGATCGGCACCGGTAAGGGCCGTAACGATGGAGGCCAGAAAATCGTTATCCCCGAACGTATCCTCCACTTCGTGAGTTGCTACCGTATCATTCTCGTTTACGACCGGGATCACGCCGAGTTCAAGTAGCTTCGAAAAGGTATTCTGGGCATTCTTCCTGCTGGTCTCTTCCGTGATGGTATGAAGGGTCATGAGTATCTGTGCCGTAAGATGATTGTATTCCGCAAAAAGCCTTTCATAGATCATCATGAGACGGGCTTGTCCCACAGCGGCACACGCCTGCTTTAAAGGTATGTCGTTATCTGCCGGAACAAGGTTAACGCTCTTTCTTCCGACAGCTATGGCACCCGATGAGACGAGGATCACATCCCTGCCCTGGTTCTTAAGTTCGCAAAGCTCCCTGACCAGCCTTTCCATCTTGGTCAGGTTCAGTTCACCGGTCTGCATGTGGTGAAGGGAGGATGAGCCTATCTTTACGACGATACGCTGTCTGTCCTTTATCTTTGCCCTTATATCTGCTTCCTTTTGTGTCATCTTGTCTGCCAAACCGTTCTCTCCTTTATCTTCCATCAAACTTTATCTTACCCATATTCTGCAGCATCTTTCATGATCCGTCATTTTAAACCATCGGTCAGATCATTAGATACTAACACAGATATGGCTATTGTTCAAAATCATAATGTTCAGCCGGGGCTGTATGTCTTTATGATCTGCTCGGCACACCGAAGGCCGTCCACGGCCGCACTCATGATACCGCCTGCATATCCGGCCCCCTCTCCGCAGGGATACAGTCCCCTGATATTCGACTGAAAGGTCTCATCACGTTCCATACGCACAGGTGAAGAGGTCCTTGCCTCAACTCCGAGCATGATCGCTTCTGTATCAAAGCCTTCCCTTGTACGTCCGAAGCTGTGGATGGCTTCGATCATGGCCTCATCTATCTCTTCCGAAAAGATACACCGAAGATCGGCAGGACATGTCCTTCCCATGACATATGACCGGTCGGATGATGCCTCCTGTGTCTTTATCCCGTCGGTTCCGGTATCGCCGGCACCCGGGCCGTCCCCTTTTTCAAAATCAGTAAATCCCTGCAAAGGTATGGCTCCTTTTCCCCTCCTGTATGCTTCTTCCTCAAGCCTTCTCTGATAATACATACCGGCAAGGGGATGATCAGGGGCCACTTCATCCTGGTCAAAATCCACCGGATCCACCCCTGCGATGATGGCTGAATTTGCGTACTTTCCATCCCTTGCGGATCTGCTCATCCCATTTACACACAGCCTGCCTTCTTCGCTGGAAGCATCAACCACATAGCCACCGGGGCACATGCAGAAACTGTATACTCTTCTGCCGTTTGATGTTTGGGCCGCCACCTTGTAATCTGCAGGCGGAAGACCTTCCGCTGCCGGATCGACCGTCCCGTATGCCCATCTGTTAACAAGGTCCTGGGGATGTATAAGGCGAAAACCCGCGGCAAAGCTCTTCTGCTTCATAACCACCCCGCGATCATACAGCATCTCGAATGTATCTCTCGCACTGTGTCCGATACAGAGGATGCATATACCTGTATTGATGACCGTGATCTGCCCGGTCATTGTATCCGTAAATGTCAGGCCTGTGAGCTTTCCGTTGCGGATCCCCACATCGGTGAGCTTGGTGTTAAAACTTACAAGGCCGCCCCGGCTTATGATCTCTTCCCTTATATTCCTTACAACATCAGCCAGTATGTCAGTTCCTATATGGGGTTTGGCATCCATGGTTATATCTTCCGGTGCTCCATGTTCATAGAAAGTCTTAAGGACAAAAGTATTTCGTCCCTTTGTATCTTTGGTGAGCGTATTGAGTTTTCCGTCTGAAAAGGTTCCGGCTCCCCCCTCTCCGAACTGTACATTCGATTCGGGATCAAGCTTTCCCCCCTTCCAGAAGTCCTCAACGGCCCTTTTCCTGTTCTCCACACTTTCGCCTCTTTCGACAAGAAGAGGTTTAAAACCGCGCCGGGCCAGAGCCAGTGCACAAAAGAGCCCTGCAGGTCCCGATCCGACTACGACGGGTCTTGCCTTCGGTCCGCCCGCTTCCTCCCCGTTATGGGGCCCTGTATCATTCTTACTGCCTGTAAAGGAGAGGCTTCCACACTGCGGCAGTTCATATTCCGTAAGGGGATCGGTTATTATCCTGTCAAGAGCCTTTCGTACCCTCTTATCTTTCCTGTGGGATGCAAAGAAGTCCAATATCTTCTTTTCATCTTCTTCCGGAACCGGAAGGCAGACGGTATATACCCAGAATATATCCGGACGTTTCCTGGCATCTATGGATCTTCGAAGTATACGGCAGGAAAAATCCGGACAGGCATCATCCGGATATATCTTATCTAAACACAATATGTCTGATATCTGATCCAGCAGTGCCGGCATCTGTTCGCGACCGGTACTGACTTTGATATCTTTTATCCTGATCATACCACCATGCTTCTCCTGTGATAAACCGCCAAGTATAAGGTTCTTAACTTATCCGTACCATTATGGTTCATAGTTAAACGTCTGCCAGACATGACCCGCTATTAGTGTGATTTAGCAGGTAATGCAGCTTCTTCCCGCCAGCATACCCGAACTTGCAGCCCACTGAAGGTTGTAACCACCGCAGTCACCATGTACATCGAGGATCTCACCTGCAAAGTAGAGCCCGGAGACCAGTCTGCTCTCAAGAGTGTCCTTTACTTCGGAAAGCCTGACCCCGCCCTGCATGACCTGGCAGTTCTCCGTATCTCCGTAAGATATCACCAGAGTCTCGAACCCCTTGATCATCCTGCACAGATCAACTATTTTCGAAGACGTGATCATATCACATCTTTTCTTAAGATCCAGGCTGCATCTTTTGGCGATCAGGATACCCAGAGGCTTTGCAAAGAGACCTGCAAAAAGTTCTTCCACGGGTCTTTGAGGGTTGTTATCTATACGGTTTTTTATATGATCTCTTATCATATCTTTTGAAATGTCAGGTAGAAAGTCGATCGCAGCCCGTACCTCCCTGCCCGCATCCATTGCGGCCACAGCCAGGTGGCTTAAGTTAAAGACACATATACCTGAGATACCCGTCTTTGTGAACTGAACCTGACCGTATTCCTCTCCGAGGAGCCTGATCTCCTCATCCCCTTTTCCGGCGTAAAGGCTTACCGTCGCCATTGTCCGTATCCCGGCGATCGAGGGATAAAAGCCCTCGTCGCATACAAGATAAGTAAGGGCCGGCAATGGCTTTACAAGACTGTGTCCGAAGCTTTTTGCCAGAGAATACCCGGTCCCGTCGGATCCCGTGTTCCTGTTTGCCGCAGATCCGGTACATATGATAACCCTGTCAAATGAAAGTTTCCCTTCAGATGTGATCACCACAAATCTGTCTTCAGTCTCACGATCCTGCGACATGGATATCTTGTCTATCATCTTTATATCCGTACCTGTATGAACGTCTATGCCCATATCCCTTATGGTGAACCTGAGCACATCGAGTACCGCCGATGCCTGCTCGCAGTATGGATAGAGGTATCCACCCTTATCCCTGAAATAAATGCCCAGCTTTTCAAAAAAAGAGCGTGTGGCCTTATCATCACATGCGCCAAGGACTGCCTCTATGACCCCTTTGTCACCTCCGTGAAAATGACTTATATCCATATCGGTATTGGACAGGTTGCACTTGCCGCTTCCTGTAAGCAGAAGCTTTTTACCTATACGGGGCATATGCTCGAATATGGTAACATCCGCGCCCTGCCCGGCCGCACATATGGCTGCGATCATACCGGAGACACCGCCTCCAATAACAGCTATATCCATAGATCACTCCTTTTACATAAGTCTGAAGAGTTTGGCGATCGCAACCACCACTCTTCCTCCCGGAAGGCTCCTTAGCTCTTTCTCCCTGACACCCCGAAGGAGGAGAAGAAGGAAGAAATATACTATCACTCCGACAAGCGACGAAATGCAGACACTGACCAGCTCTCCTGATGATCTTGACATGATCACATACATAAGCCAGACGATCCCGCCCATGACCGCCGAAGATATCAGAGGTATGACAAAGGTCCTGATCATCTCCTGATGATAGCGCAGGTACTTGGCTATGCTGATCCAGTTGAGTATGCACATAAGAAGACCGAAGGCCATACAGGAGATCACTACTCCGTAGAGCTTCCAGTCCAGTACCCCGATAGTAAGATACAATACTCCCAGGTGCAGGACGAGGGCTATGGCGGCATTCCTTACCGGAACGTTCATCTTGTCTATTCCCTGAAGGATACCGTTTGAAAGCGTTGACAGGGAATAGAATATAACGGAAGCCGAACCCATACGAAGAAGGGTCGCCGGAATGTCAACCTCTCCTGTGAACATAAGCGAGATAAGGGGCCGGCCCAGGATAGCGAGAGCAACGGCACAGGGTATGGAGATTATCATTACAAATCTTATCCCTATGGCGACCTTATGCCTTGCAAGCCTTCTGTCCTTGTTCTCTATACAGGCCGCCAGACTTGGCATCATGGATGAGCACAGGGCGTTGGCAAGAGCTATGGGGACATTTGTAAGAACCCTGTATTTGCCGGCATATATGCCCCAGTATTCGGCCTTGATGGCTGAAAGGCCCTTTTTATCCATGACATAGTTAAAAAGGCCCTGGTCAAGGACATCGCTTATATTGTAGATGGTCGTGCTGAGTATAACGGGCAGTACCGTGATTATCAGTACAGAGAAGATACGCCCGTAAGTATCCACGAATTTCGCATTATCCCTTACCAGATCCCTTTTGATCATCCGTTTATGGACAAGGAACATGATAAGGAGGACAAACAGACCGCACAGGGCTCCGGCACCCGTACCGATCGTTCCGCCCGCGGCTCCCCATGCGGGAGCAAAGTCGTCATCCCTAAGGAGCTTGGCCACCTTGGTCCCGTACTCAAAAAGATAAACACCGGCGACCACAGACACGACCGCATTGACTATCTGCTCCACAAGCTGTGAGAAAGCGGTCGGCACCATGGTCCCAAGGCCCTGGAAATACCCTCTTATAACCCCCATAAGAGCAACGATCAAAAGGGTAGGGGCAAGCATACGCAGCGCAATGGCTGATCTTGGCATGCTCATGATGTCGCCTGCAAGCTTGTCCGCTCCGAAAAGCACAACAAAGCATGTGGCGCCTCCGGTAAGTGTCGCAAACAGAAGGGCTCCGTGGAAAAATCTTCTGGCATTCCTGTACTGGCCCTTGGCTGCCCTTGCCGCCACCAGCTTGGAAACTGCAACCGGAAGGCTGTAGGAGGATATTATGAGCATGATGGAATAGATCTGGAAGGCCGCGGAATAATAACCCATACCGGCATCCCCGATAGTGTTCTGCAGGGGTATCCTGTAAATGAAACCGATTATCCTGCTGATTATACCGGCCGCAGCAAGAATACCGCCCTGGACTATGAAGTTGGAATTCTGGGGCCTCCTGTCGCTCATACCGTCAAACCCTTAATTCGGGAAAATCTCCTGTAAGGCTTTCAATGACAAGCTTCTGCCTGTCTTCCATAAGTATCCTGTCCGCTTCCTCCATATGGTCATAACCGCACAAGTGCAGCATGGAATGGATTATAAGAAAAGCAAATTCCCTCTGCGGGGTGTGGGAATACTGCCGGGCCTGTGAAAGAACATGGTCCTGTGATATGACTATATCCCCAAGAAAGACCTCGTTCGTCTCCGGATCGAAATCTCCCGGCTCTTTTCCTATCCGTGAAAAATCGGAAGGGCGGGAAAACTCATGCATGGGAAAAGACAGTACATCCGTTGATGCATCGATACCACGGCTGTCCCTGTTTATCTCCCTGATACGCTCATCATCCGTAAAAAGAAGCGCAACGCATGCCTCGAAGGGACAGCCTTCGGTATCAAGCGTTGCGGCAACCGCTCTCTCATAAAGCTTCATATAGTCAAAATCAAAGGCGATCTCAACCTCGGTCTCAAAGTCGCATGTCATTTCGGTCTTTTCCTTCTGCTCTTTTCTTCATAGGATTCGTAGGCTTTAACTATCTTCTGAACCAGAGGGTGCCTTACGACATCCCGGCTGGTAAGATTGCAGAATGCTATCTCATCAACATTTGAGAGCACCCTGACGGCTACATCCAGCCCTGATACGGATCCTGGGGCCAGATCCTTCTGGGTCCTGTCACCCGTTATCACCACCTTGGACCCGAAACCTATCCTTGTCAGGAACATCTTCATCTGGGCAGGGGTCGTGTTCTGGGCTTCATCAAGTATGATATAAGCATTGTCAAGGGTCCTGCCCCTCATATAGGCAAGAGGCGCGACCTCTATAAGTCCTTTTTCCATGTTCCTCATAACCCCTTCGGGGCCCATTATCTGATAAAGGGCATCATACAAAGGGCGAAGGTAGGGATCTATCTTGCTCTGAAGATCTCCGGGAAGAAATCCCAGCTTTTCCCCCGCTTCTATGGCGGGTCTTGTAAGTATGATCCTGCCCACCTCTTCTTTCTTGAAAGCCGTGATCGCCATGGCCATGGCCAGATAGGTCTTGCCTGTTCCGGCAGGCCCCAAGCCGAATACGATCATGTTCTTCCTTATGGCATCGACATAGGCCTTCTGCCCCAGGGTCTTGGGCTTGACGGCTTTGCCGTTTAATGTATGACAGATAATATCGGCATCGGCCGAAATGAGTGAATCCTTTATGTTTTCCTTCTGCATATCTATGCAGTACCTGACCTGCTGTTCCGTGATCGTGTTACCTCTTTTGGCATATTCATACAGTTCATTAAGGACCGCCTCCGTCATAAGGCACCCCTTGTTATCACCGATCACCCTGACAGCACCGTCTCTTTCCAAAACGGTGGTGTTAAAGCTGGCTTCGATGATCTTGATATGACTGTCAAAGGGGCCGAAAATATTCTTAAGTCCGGCCTCATCTATACGGAAATCATCCATCATTCAACAATGCCCCTGATGAGCGTGTTCTTGGGGACGGGTTCGTCCGAAAAAGCATAGGCGCCCTTGAGCCTTTCAAGTGCCTCCGAAAGCTTTGCTTCATCATTGCCGTAAAGTTTGGCGACCGGCTCACCGGCTCTGCATTTTTCACCGACCTTTTTTGTAAGATATATACCTACCGAGAGATCTATGACATCTTCCTTGGATCTTCTTCCGCCGCCCAGTATCAGGCTCGCGTTTCCAACCTCTTCGCTCATGATGGAGGAAACATAGCAGTCTTTTTCTGCATTAAAGACAAATCTCTTTTTTCCTCTGGGAAGAGACGCCGTGGTATTATATACGTCCTCCCTTCTTCCGCCCTGTGCTTCTATGAAATCTGCCATCTTTTCAAGAGCGCGTCCCGAAGATATCGCCTCTTTCAGCATATCCTCGGCTTCGGATGTCGATGCGGCACGCCCCGCAAAGCATACCATGTAGCTTCCGAGCGTAAGACACAGTTTGAGAAGATCCTCGGGACCTTTCCCTTTGAGCGTGTCAATCGCCTCTCTTACTTCTATCGTATTTCCTACGGCACGACCCAGAGGCTGGTCCATATCTGATATGACCGCCATGGTTTTGACACCGGCATGCTTTCCTATCGCCACCATCTTTTTGGCAAGTTCTCTCGCATCATCGTCATTCTTCATGAAGGCACCGCTGCCCGATTTTACGTCAAGTACGATCCCGTCTGCTCCGGCAGCGAGTTTCTTGCTCATGATGGAACTTGCTATAAGGGACATATTGTCCACTGTGGCCGTAACATCCCGCAGGGCATAAAGGAGCTTATCAGCCGGAGCCAGGTCTTTGGTCTGTCCCATTATGGAAATGCCCACATTCTTCACATTTTCTATGAACTCTTCATTTGTGATGGATGTCGTAAAGCCCTTAAAGCTTTCAAGCTTATCTATGGTCCCGCCCGTATGGCCGAGGCCCCTACCGCTCATCTTTGCGATCGGGATGCCCAGGCTTGCGACCATGGGTGTAAGTACAAGTGAAGTCTTGTCACCGACACCTCCCGTGGAGTGCTTATCCACCTTAAATCCGGGTATCATGGACAGATCCAGCACCTCTCCGGAATGGAGCATTGCCTGGGTTAAAAGGCCTGTTTCTTCATCATCCATGCCCTTAAAATATATGGCCATCATAAGGGCTGATACCTGATAATCGGGAATAGTCCCCGCGACATATCCATTTATGAAAAAATCGATCTCTTCCTTGGAAAGCTTTCCGCCGTCTCTCTTTTTTCTGATGACATCTACCATCAACATGGCACCGGATCCCCTTTCACATTATTTCTGTGACAGATATTCGTGTATGCCCTTTGCGGCTGCCTTACCGGCACCCATGGCAAGTATGACCGTGGCTGCTCCCGTGACCGCATCTCCGCCGGCAAATACTCCGGGTTTGCTGGTCATTCCCGTTTCCTCGGAGGCCACGATACACTTTCTCTTATTGGTATCAAGACCCGCCGTCGTTGAAGAAATAAGGGGATTGGGGCTTGTTCCCAAAGACATTATGACCGTATCGACATCTATGGTAAATTCAGACCCTTCTATCTCAACGGGGCTGCGTCTTCCTGATTCATCGGGCTCCCCGAGTTCCATCCTGATGCAGGTCATACCCTTTACCCAGCCGTTCTCATCAACCAGGATCTCCTTGGGATTGGTCAGAAGATCAAATACTATACCTTCTTCCTTGGCGTGATGGACTTCTTCCACTCTGGCGGGAAGCTCCTCCTCCGAACGACGGTACACTATGTGTACATCAGCCCCAAGCCGAAGTGCCGTTCTTGCTGCATCCATGGCCACGTTTCCGCCCCCGACAACAGCAACCTTTTTGCCGGGAAGTATGGGCGTATCGTGATCATCACGGAAAGCCTTCATGAGATTGCTCCTTGTCAGATATTCGTTTGCGGAAAATACACCGCACGCTGTCTCACCGGGAATACCCATGAACTTTGGAAGTCCGGCACCGGACCCAATGAATACGGCTTCAAACCCCTCTTTTTCCATAAGATCATCTATGGTCACCGATTTCCCTATGACAACATTGCATTCGATCTTGACGCCAAGAGCCTTAACGTTCTCAATTTCCTTTTTAACAACTTCATCCTTGGGCAGACGGAACTCCGGAATTCCGTATACCAGCACTCCGCCGGGCTCATGAAGGGCCTCAAATATGGTAACGTCGTATCCGAGCTTGGCAAGATCACCCGCACAGGTAAGACCTGCAGGCCCGGACCCTATGACTGCGACCTTGCGTCCGTTGAAATTGTCGGGCTTCTCGGGCTTTATCCCCTTTTCTCTTCCGTAATCCGCAACAAAGCGCTCAAGCTTCCCGATTGATACGCTCTCACCCTTGATACCACGTATGCACTTTCCTTCGCACTGGCTCTCCTGGGGACAGACTCTTCCGCATATTGCGGGAAGTGCGCTTGACTTTCCTATAACACGGCCGGCCTCCTCGAAATCCCCTTCCTTGATCTTACTGATAAATCCGGGGATATCTATTGCTACCGGACAGGCCTTGACACACTGGGCATTCTTGCAGTTAAGGCATCTGCCGGCTTCGGCAACAGCTTCTTCTTCATTATATCCAAGGCACACCTCATCAAAATTGGTGGCACGGACCTTGGGATCCTGCTCTCTGACAGGTACTTTCTTCATAACGTCCATTGTAGGTTTTCCTCCTGATCTGTGTATAATGTAAACATATGGAGTGTCGCGCATTTGGATCGCTTTCAGCGATGGGCGCTCCACGCAACTTTTGGAGTGTCGCGCATTTGGATCGCCTTCGGCGATAGGCGCTCCACGTGCAGACAGGGTCCCTCCGCTTCGCGGTATCCCTATCTGCAGTTACCACAACCTCCGTGGTGGGTGTCTCCTTCGGTAAGGGCCAGTATAGCCCTTCCTTCTTCCGTCCTGTACAGGCTCTGGCGTTTCATAGCCTGATCAAAATCAACTTTATGGCCGTCAAACTCGGGACCATCAACGCATGCAAATTTCACCTGCCCGTCGACTATGAGCCTGCAGGCTCCGCACATGCCTGTGCCGTCTACCATTATTGGGTTCATGGATACTATGGTGGGAATACCCAGGTCTTTGGTAAGAAGGCAGACAAATTTCATCATTATCATGGGGCCTATGGCAACGCATACGTCATACTTCTTACCCTGATTCTCAACCAGGTCCTTTATGACCTCCGTTACCATTCCCTTACGCTCATATGACCCGTCATCGGTAGTGATATAAAGGTTTCCCGCTACCGCCTTCATCTCGTCCTCGAGAATGACCAGATCCTTTGTCTTGGCACCAACGATAACATCCGCATCAATACCATGCTCATGAAGCCATTTGACCTGGGGATATACGGGAGCTGTACCGAGACCGCCTCCCACAAAAAGGAAGCTCTTTTTCTTCAGCTCTTCGATATCCTCGTTTACGAATTCCGAAGGACAGCCCAGGGGGCCTACAAAATCGCGGAAGGAATCCCCGGCCTTAAGCTGCTGCATCTTCGTTGTGGATGCACCGATCGTCTGGACCACTATGGTGATGGTCCCCTTTTCCCTGTCGTAATCACATATGGTAAGGGGGATCCGTTCACCTGCATCATCGATCTTGACGATCACGAACTGTCCCGGTTCGCATGATGCCGCTACCCGTTTTGCCTCGACATCCATCAGAAAGATATTCGAAGCAAGGTTACAAGCCTTTAGAATCTTATACATTTTTTCTCCTCCTTGGAAAACCTGAATAACTCTCCGGTTTTTATATCAACGGCAAACATCCTTCCGGTTGATGATTTTCCGCTGTATTCATTGATTATGTAATAGGTCCGGCTGCCGTCGGAAAAGCCGTACTCGGCCTTGTAGGTCTTGTCAAGGTTGACCTCTCCCGTGCTCATTATCTGATAAGAGATGGCATATTCAGCCATATCCTTTGCAATGGCAACGTTCATGTTCAGTATATAGGTCACACTGACAGGCTCGGAAACCAGGCCGTTCTCACTGACGCAGATGAAGTTATAGGTGGACTTCCCCAGCGGCATCAGGAAAGGGGCCGTGTATTCCTTTGATGATTCTGTCGGAACTTCCGTACCCGTGGTGTAATATACCTTCTGATCATCCGGGGCAACAACGCCGATAAGCTGGGGCTGGGTTAAGTTTCCTCCTTCAACCAGAAGCTCAGGCGGATCCGGAACATCAAGCTCCACCTCGTAGCTGTTGGTCACCACATCACTTACTATACCCTTTTCGTTGATATAGATCGCTGATATGACATTTTTCCCGGTCTCAAGAGGTATGGGGCCCATGTAAGGGATGGAATCCTCGGTCGGGGTACTTCCGTCAACCGTGTAATATATCTTTCCATCGCCCGGTGCGGAAAGCTTTATGGGATCCGGCTCTATATAGGTACCGCTCTCAAGAGAAAAAGTCGGTGATATCGAGACATAGTCGGAATATCTCAGGGCAAGGGTAGAGTCATTGCTGTTGTTTATCAGCTCATGGATACCCATGCTGTTGTTTTCGGCCTTGTAGCACTCAACTATCCTGTCATAGAGTGTCAGATCCTTGGGAAAATCGTTCAGCGCATCAAAGAGCACGGCAATGGCGGCATCATAATTATGGTCGGCCATATAACTGTCCGCAAGAAGGATCTTGCCCTTCTCATCAGAGCCGAGGGTGTTCAGATGCTTGCAGGTACTTATCGCCTGCTTGAAGTTTCCGGCTTCATATTCAGCTGATGCCTTGTCAAACTGATAATCATAGGAGAAGTATCTTGCAATGGACAAGCCCCCGATGACGCACCCCGATATGAAAACCAGGGCAAGGCATGCGATCAGTATGATCCACCTTTTGGCAATGATCTTTTTGGTCTTTGAAGGCAAAATGGGATTCGGAACGATGAATTCATCCTCCCCCGCAGTCGGCGCTTCGATCTCCCTGGTTATACCCTGTTTATTTATTATACCGCTCAGATCCGGAAGCTCGGTCGTCTTGGCAAGTGCCGCCACATCGATATTGTCCTCGATCTTGATGTCAAAATCGGATACGATGATTATCTCCTCACCGCAGACCGGACAATACATGTAGCCTTCCGGAATAAAAGCATTACATACCTTACACTGCATTTATCTCTCCAGCACGGCTTAAAAGCCTGCGGCCTTGACACAATTCACCATGAGCATTGCAATGGTCATGGGGCCTACTCCCCCGGGAACCGGCGTGATGGCCGAAACATGCGGCAGGACATCCTCGTAATCCACATCGCCGCACAGCTTTCCGCTTTCGGTGCGATGGATACCGACATCTATGACAACGGCACCTTCCTTTATGTATTCGGATGTGATCATTTTGGGCTTTCCTACAGCCACAACGAGAATGTCAGCTCTTTTACATATTTCCTTAAGATCCTTTGTCCTGGAATGGCACACGGTCACCGTACCGTTATTTGCAAGGAGCAATAGTGCCATGGGCTTGCCCACAATGTTGCTCCTTCCTATGACGGTACATTCCCTGCCTTCTATGGGAATACCGCTTCTCTTCAGAAGTTCTATTATACCTGCGGGAGTACAGCTTACAAAACCGTCCTCGCCTATACAGAGTCTGCCCACGGACTGGGGATGGAAACCGTCAACATCCTTATCGGGGGATATGCGGTTTATTACCTTCTTTTCATCAATGGTCTTTGGAAGGGGAAGCTGTACCAGTATTCCCTTTATCTCATCATCTGCATTTAATCTGTCCACGAGGTCAAGGAGTTCCTCCTCTGTCGTCTCTTCGGGAAGTTCATAGGATCTCGAACCTATCCCTATGTACTCACATGCCTTTTTCTTGTTTCCGACATATACGCAGCTTGCGGGATCGTTACCCACCTGTATGACCGCAAGGGTAGCCTTTATATGCTCTTTTGCAACCTTTTCCTTCAGTTCATCCTTTATCTGTGCGGAAATAAGCTTCCCGTCTATTATCTTTGCCATATGATCCTTTCTGCCCAAAAGGGGCTGTATCTTTCAGACTCAGAAGAGCCCGGTTATGTTCCCGTCCTCATCAACATCAATGTCGTAAGCTGCCGGCATCTTGGGAAGTCCCGGCATGGTCATGATACTGCCGGTCAGAGCTACGATAAAGCCGGCACCCGCCGAAACATACATATCCCTGACCCCAAGCGTAAAGCCCTGAGGACACCCCAGAAGTGCGGGGTCGTCCGAAAGTGAATACTGGGTCTTGGCCATGCATACGGGAAGGTCTGCAAATCCCTGATCTTCAAGCTCTTTCATCTTCTTTGCGGCACTGTCCGAAAAGCTTACATCGCCGGCCCCGTAAATCTGTCTTGCTATGATCTCTATCTTCTCTTTTATGGGAAGCTTTGTATCATAGAGGGGCCTGTATGAACTCTTTCCTTCCTCGAGTGTATCAAGTACCGCCTGTGCCAGGGCCTCTCCTCCTTCTCCGCCCTTAGCCCAGACAGTTGACAGGGCAAATCTGCACCCCATGTCCTGACAAAAGTCTTTTACAAGGTCGAGCTCTGCCTGGGTATCGGTTGAAAACTCATTCAGGGTAACGATAACGGGGATCCCGTACCTGCCCATGTTCTCTATATGCTTTTTAAGATTGACTATACCGTTTTTGAGGGCTTCCAGGTTTTCCTCGCCAAGTTTATCCCTTGCAACTCCCCCGTTATATTTAAGAGCCCTGACCGTGGCAACGATCACGCACGCATCGGGTGCAAGGCCGGATTGAGGGCATTTGATGTCAAGGAACTTCTCGGCACCAAGGTCTGCTCCGAAACCGGCTTCCGTGACAGCTATATCACCAAGTGCAAGGGCAGCCTTTGTGGCACGGACGCTGTTGCACCCGTGTGCTATGTTGGCAAAAGGACCACCGTGAACGAAGGCGGGCGTATTCTCAAGAGTCTGTATCAGATTTGGCTTGATGGCATCTTTTAAAAGGGCCATCATGGCTCCAACCGCCTTTATGTCCTTCGCGGTAACGATCCCACCTTTTAAGTCGTAGGCGACCACCATCCTTGACAGCCTGTTGCGCAGATCCTCCATATCATTTGCAAGGCAGAGTATGGCCATTATCTCAGAGGCAACCGTTATTACAAAATGATCCTCCCGGACAAAACCATCGGCTTTTGACCCAAGGCCTATGACAATATTTCTAAGGGCCCTGTCGTTCATGTCCTCGCATCTTTTCAGGACTATATTCCTGGTATCTATACCAAGCTCGTTCCCCTGCTGTATATGATTGTCCAAAAGAGCCGCACAGAGGTTGTTGGCCGAAGTTATGGCATGAAAGTCACCTGTAAAGTGGAGATTGAGCTCATCCATGGGGACAACCTGCGAGTATCCGCCTCCTGCTGCCCCGCCCTTTATACCAAAGCAGGGACCGAGCGAAGGTTCGCGAAGGGCAAGGACCGCCTTCTTACCAAGTCTTGTCAGACCCATGGCAAGTCCTATGCTGGTTGTCGTCTTGCCTTCTCCGGCCGGTGTCGGATTGATGGCCGTAACAAGGACCAGCTTACCCTTCTTCCTGCCTTCAAGACTTCTCATAAAGGATTCGCTGATCTTGCATTTATACCTGCCGTAGAGTTCAATATCCTCTTCACCTATCCCAAGCTTTGCCGCAACCCGGCTTATGGGCATCAGCTTTGCATTTCGTGCTATCTCGATATCGGTATTCATGGATGGTTCTTCTCCTCAAGTAATTCATTGAACTGATCTATGGTCATCAGTATCTTTCGTGCCTTTGTCCCTTCCTCGGGTCCTACAACACCCTCATCGGCAAGCTGGTCCATAATGCGGGCAGCTCTGTTGAAGCCGATCTTGAACTTTCTCTGGAGCATTCCTATGCTTGCCTTCTGCGATTCTATGACGGCTGTCGCACATGCGGCAAAAAGATCGTCATATGCACCTGCCGGATCCACAAGGCCTGGGCTTTGCGAAGATCCCCCGGCGCCGCCTGCTTCTACGGCAGACCTTGCTTTTTCATCATAAACATCTCCATCGGTCTGGTCCTTCAGGAATTCGACCACACGCATGACCTCATCGTCACTTACGAATGCCCCCTGTACCCTTGCCGGCTTGTTATAACCTCTCGGATAGAAGAACATGTCCCCGTTGCCGAGCAGTCTTTCCGCACCGACCATGTCAAGGATCGTTCTCGAATCGACACTGGATGAGACCGAAAAAGCGATACGGCTCGGCATGTTGGCCTTGATTATACCTGTTATGACATCAACGGAAGGCCTCTGGGTAGCAAGTATCAGATATATGCCTGCAGCTCTTGCAAGCTGGGCCAGACGGATTATGGACTCTTCAACTTCCTTGGCGGCCACCATCATAAGGTCCGCAAGCTCGTCGACAACAATGACTATCTGGGGCATCTTTTCATGGTCGCCGTCAGCTGCAAGCGAGGGATTGGATGCCACCTTGGCATTGTATCCCTTCATGTCACGCACTTCCATCTCGGCAAACTTCTGATAACGGCTGGTCATCTCGGCCACAGCCCATGAAAGCGCCGCGCTGGCCTTTCTGGGGTCGGTAACGACAGGGATCAGCAGATGAGGTATCCCGTTATAGACCGACAGTTCCACCATCTTGGGATCGATCATGATCAGCTTGACCTCATCGGGTGTGGCCTTGTACAGTATGCTCATTATGATGGTATTGATGCATACCGATTTACCTGATCCCGTAGCACCTGCTATGAGCAGATGGGGCATCTTGGCTATATCGGTAACGACAATGTCACCGGACAGATCCTTTCCGACCGCAAAAGCTACCTTGGAATCAAAGTTTTTGAAGGTCTTGCTGTCTATGAGTTCCCGGAAATGAACCATGGAGCTCTCCCTGTTTGGAAGTTCTATACCCACAGCCTTTTTACCGGGGATCGGAGCTTCTATTCTTATATCCTTTGCCCCTAAGCTCATCATTATGTCATCAGCCAGTCCCGTTATCTTCTTAACGGATACTCCGACCGGCAGCTGGACTTCATATCTTGTTACCGCAGGCCCCCTGGATGAACCTGTTATGTTTATGTCAAGGCCGAAGTTCTTAAGGGTTTCACGAAGTTCCCTTGCGGTCTCATTCAGTTCCGCGGAAGCATCGGTCTTACCTGTCACTCTCACTTCATCAAGAAGGTTTACCGGCGGTGGCTTGATCCTGCCGCCCTTCTTTCCTCTTATGTTCTTTCCCTTGGCGACCACATGTGATTCGGGTGCAGGCTTCCTGTTTTCCTCGGCAAGGTCTATCCTGTGCGAGGCCTTCTGTTCGGTCTTTTCCCTGGTCCCGGGCACAACCTCGTTTATGTTGCTCCTCTTGTCGAAGATCTCCGCAACATCACTGTAGTCATCCTCAAAGGTCTCTGTGTCATCCACATAGATATCACGTTCATATGCCTCTTTAAGAGACGGATCATAAGCTTCATCATCCTCTGCCTCTTCCCCGGCAGAAAATGATATCCTGTGCATGGACCTTACGGTAGGCTTGGGTACATCTATGACCTCGCTTTTCCCGAACAACTCTTCTTCACTGGCCCCTTCATAATACCCGGTTATCTCCGTGACATCTCCCTTGTAATCCCGCGGCTCGAGCTTTGCCTTCTGCATTATCCCGGGTTCCTTGTCCGGCGCCTCTTCCTCCGGTGCATCTTCCGTACGCTGCCCGGCCCCGCTGATATATTCGGAAGGATTGCCGTAGAAGATGGATTCGGGTCCTGTCATGGCCCTGATCTCTTCTTCACTGACCACGCTTTCTCCGGGATATGTCAGGGTCTCATCGGCTTCCTCCGCGACCGCCTCTATCTCATAATAGTCTTCACTTATCCTTCTGCCGTCATCATCCTGCCCCTTGAGGTTACTGGCATCAAAGTTCATCCTTGATGCGTTCTCGGCCTTGCGCTCTTCGATCTTACGCTTTCTGGCTTCAAGCTGGGCGGCCCGTTTTTCCTCCTTCTTGGCCATATGTCGCTCATGTTTTTCATTGCGCCTTGCCCAACGTTCAAGATCCCTCTCTTCTCTCTCCATACTGCGGACTTCATTGACCTCGCGCTTATACCTGGCATTGCGCTTTACGTCTTCCGTCAGCATCCTGCCGCCTTCCTTGAGGCTGGTAAAGAAGGATCTGTCAGTCAGAAGGACTATGCATATTATGAAAAGTACGAGAAGTATGACTATCGTTCCGGGAAGTCCCAGAAATCTGATGAAAAACCTTCCGAGGACACCGCCTGTAAAGCCCCCGTTAACGGCTTTTGTGGTATAATAATCCTTAAGACTGTCGACCGGCTTTGAAACGGTATCATATGAAAAAAGCAGCTGGGCCACTATACACAGGACAAGTGTCAGCACTATGCTCGATAAAAGCTTTACCTTGGCGACCTTCTCCCATTTGTTCGAGATGATGAAGGCACTTACCACAACAAAGATGAAGGGGAACAAAAACCCCACCATCCCGAAGGTCCCGATAAGAACTCCTCCGACAACCTCACCGAAAGAACCGAGCAGTTTACAGCATGCCAGGAACATAAGGACCGACAGTCCTATAGCCCCGAACAGAAGTATCTCCTCCGCTATTCCGGGATTCTGATTTTTCTTAAGCTTTTTCTTTGATCTCTGAGAAGGCCGTCTACCCCTTTTTGACGCCGTTGCCATATCTCTCCCTCACCTCTTTGTAAAACTGATGCAGCTGCCTGTGCCCTTTTCACAGAACCTCTGCTATTTTCTGGCAAAATATATTATGATCGATACGATACCGATCAGTCCGCAATAATATGCAAAATATTTGAAATACCTGTTCACCACTATATTGAGCAGGAACTTGAGTGCAAAAAAGCCTATAACGGCGGCTATCACCATTCCCAGGGCATAGCAGCCCACGTCACCTGCGGTAATGGATTCCTCACCAAGATCAAACAGCTCCAGTACAAAAGCTCCAAGAACTGCCGGAATACTCATTATGAAGGAATACCTGGCCGCAAACTTCCTGTCAAGGCCGCAGATCATACCGGCTACTATGGTTGTCCCGCTTCTTGAAAGTCCGGGCAGGGTTGCGATACCCTGGGCCGTACCTATGGCAAAAGCATCGGCATTGTCCATCTCCTTCAGCTTCTTGTCGCCCTCCGCCAAAAAATCCGAAAGCAAAAGAAGCAGCCCGGTACATACCAGGCATATACCGGTAACCAGCAGATTCCCGGATGTGTTTTCAACCATGTCCTTCATGAACACACCGATGATACCGGTCGGGATCGTCGATATGATGAGAAGCAGAACGAACTTGCGGTAGGGCCCGTCTATCACTCTCACATACGCTGGCTCCTTCCCGCCGGAAAGGCTCTTGCCGAAAGCCACCATATTAAACCCTATGTCACGGCACATGCCGAAAAACTCGCCGACCAGCCTGATGATATCCTTATAAAAGACAGCGACTATGGCGACCAGTGTCGCAAAATGGAGAAGTATGTCAAAGAGTATGCTGTTACCGGTATCCATCCCGGTAAGACCCTTTATAAGACCCAGATGCCCCGAGGAGCTGACCGGCAGAAACTCCGTCAGTCCCTGTATGATCCCCATTATGATCGCTTTTAACACATTCATGGCATGACCTCACTGTTTGAACAAATATCATAAAATTATAGCAGAAAAACGCTGATCCTTCAACGTCTGCGCTTTCTCTTCCTTTTTACGGGAGCATGGTAATACTTAAGCTCTTCAGGTTCATAATATGTGCATGTAAATACCGATACCGACAGGGCCGGCACATTGATCCTCATACTGTACTGCCTGCCGTCACATTCATCATCTTTGGACCGCTTCACTCTAGGATTGTTATGGCCCCTGCCTCCGAAGGTAATATCATCCGATGAGAATATCTCCTTGTATTTTCCGGGGAAGGGCAGGCCTATCTTGTAATCATGCCTGTCTATATCCGCAAAGTTCAGTACAACAAGGACTGTATTACCCTCCTCATCCTTACGGAGAAATACTATAATGGTCTCATTTGCGGAAATATTGTTGATCCACTCAAAGCCCTCAACGCAGTTGTCAAGGGCATAGAGAGCAGGAGTTTCCTTATACAGGCCTATAAGGGCCTTCACATAGGAATTGAGCTTTATATGATCCTCATATTGGAGGAGATCCCACCTGACGCTCCTCTTTTCGCTCCATTCATCCCACTCACCTATATCCTGTCCCATGAAGAGGAGCTTTTTGCCGGGATGCGTGAACATATATCCGAGGCTGGCTCTTAAGTTTGCAAACTGTCTGTCCCTGTCCCCCGGCATCTTGGATAAAAGGGATGCCTTGCCGTGAACTACCTCGTCATGTGAGAAGACCAGGATAAATCTCTCGCTGTAGGCGTAGATCATTGAAAATGTCAGTTCACCGTAGTGGCCGCTCCTGTAAAGTGGATCTAGCCTGATAAAGCCCAGAAAATCGTTCATCCAGCCCATATTCCACTTGTAGTCAAAGCCCAGTCCGTCATCATCAAGTTCTCCCGTTACCTTGGGCCAGGCAGTTGATTCCTCGGCTATCATAAGGGCCCCTGTTTCCATCTTACGGTTGATCGAATTAAGATGGCACAAAAACTCCACAGCTTCAAGATTCTCATTTCCGCCATAGATGTTGGGTACCCAGTATCCGCCCTGCCTGCCGTAGTCATGATAGAGCATGGAAGCGACAGCATCCATCCTTATACCGTCGGCATGATATTTCCTGATCCAGAAAAGGGCATTTGCTATCAGATAATTCGATACCTGAGGTCTTCCGTAGTTAAAACACAAGGTCCCCCAGTCGGGGTGATCGGCCCTTGCCGGATCTTCAGGTTCATAGAGACATGTACCGTCAAAATTTGCAAGGCCTTGTACATCCCTTGGAAAATGCGCCGGTACCCAGTCCAGTATGACGCCGATCCCGGCATCATGCATCCTGTCCATGAAATACATGAAATCTTCGCAGCTTCCGTATCTCGACGTGGGAGCATACAGGCCTATGACCTGATATCCCCAGGATTCATCATAAGGATGCTCCATTACCGGCATGAGTTCTATATGGGTATATCCCATTTCCTTTACATATGAGATAAGCCTGTCGGCTATCTCCCTGTAATTTGCAAATTCCCTTCCGTCCTCGGGCTTGTAAAAGCTTCCCAGATATAACTCATATACCAGGAAGGGCCTGTCTTTGGAATTAAAGGCAGCCCGGTCCTTTACGAAATCCTCATCGGTCCATTTGAAGGAGTTTATATCGCAGACAACTGATGCCGTCCCCGGACGGAGTTCGGCGCCAAAACCGTAGGGATCTGCCTTGAGGATCACCATACCCCCTTTGAGCTTAAGTTCGAATTTGTAGTTATCGCCAATACCGGCCCCCGGAACAAAGATCTCGAAGACTCCCGAATCTCCCCGTCTTTGCATCTGATGCTTTCGCCCGTCCCAGTCGTTAAAATCACCGACGACCGAAACCCTGACTGCCGAGGGTGCCCATACGGCAAAGTTGACCCCCAACACCCCGTCGGACTTCCTTATATGCGCACCGAGATACTCGTATATGTCATAGCAGATGCCGGCCTCGAAGGCTCTTAAGACTGATGCAGGGATGATATTCTTAAACCTGTAGGGATCCTCCTCTATGACGGTATTTCTGCCGCGTGTAACCTTGAATCTGTAAGATATCCTGGACTTGGAAAGGGTCCTTATCAGGACGGAAAAGAAGCCCTGCTCATCCATCCGGTCCATCCTGTATTCTTTGCCTGCCAGTATAACGGAGCATTTATCGGCATCGGGGATAAAGCAGGATATCATCCAGCCTCCTCCGACATGGTGAGCACCAAGATAACCGAAGGGGGCATCCTCCTCCGAATACACGATCTGCTCAACTCTTGCCCAATCCATCATTTTGTAAAGTTTCTTGTCCATTTTCTTCTCCGGGATCATTCTGTATCAGGGACATACCCTTCAGGCTTCAATCTCATGTATAAAGAGACCGCTTCGAAGCTTAGGTTCAAACCAGGTGGATTTGGGCGGCATGAGAAGGTTCGCATCGGCCACAGCAAAGAGTTCCCCTATACTTGTTGGGTACATGGAAAAGGCGATGGCGCAGTCAGCTCCTACTCTTCTTTCAAGCTCCCCCAGTCCTCTTATCCCGCCGACAAAATCGATCCTTTTATCAGTCTTGGGATCTTTTATCCCGAACACAGGGTCCAGCACATTGTTCTGCAGAACGGAAACATCAAGCCCCTCCACAGGATCATCCGGTATCAGATCCTCATTAAACTTAAGCCTGTACCATTTTCCTGCCATATAGACACCGACACAGCCCTTTTTCTCCGGTCTGTACGCCTCTCCCGTCTCATCGAGGGTGCCCAGGTTCTTGAGAGCCTTTATCACTTCATCGACAGACAGCCCGTTCAGATCCTTAAGGACCCTGTTATAATCCATGATCATAAGCTCATCATCCGCAAAGAGGACCGACAGGAAATAGTTGAACTCCTCATCCCCCCTATAGTCGGGATGGGCCTCTCTTCTCATCAGAGCTACCTTTACGGCTGATGCGCATCTGTGGTGACCGTCGGCTATATAGATACTGTCAGTGTCCGAAAAAGCACGGCTTACGGCATCGGTGTCAGCCGTCTGTCTTATAGCCCAGACCCTGTGGCCTATACCGTCGGGTGATACAAAATCATATATGGGCTTTTCCTTTTTGATCCTTTCTATAACGGAGGCGATATCCTCCCGCCTCCTGTAGGCAAGAAATATCGGTCCGGTCTGGGCACTTAAGCTGTCAACGTGACGTATCCTGTCAGCTTCCTTGTCAGCTCGGGTGTTTTCATGCTTCTTGATGACGCCCGTAAGATAATCATCCACGGAAGCGCACCCTACTATCCCGGTCTGCGACCTTTTATCCATTACAAGCTCATATATGTAATAGCAGGGATCCCTGTCAGCAACAAAAGTGTTGTCATCTATCCTCTTTCTCATAAGGGACCTTGCCTTTTCATATACCTTGGGATCATATGTGTCTATATCATCCGGCAGCTGTGTCTCGGCCCTGTCAATACAAAGAAACGACAGGGGCTCCCTTTGGGTCTCCTCCTTCGCTTCCGCCCGGTTATATACATCATAAGGCAGGGCAGCAACCCTCGATGCTATATCCTGTCTGGGTCTTACTGCACAAAACGGTCTGACTGTAGCCATGCCTTCTTCCTCCCTTGTATCATAAGCAGCCGCCGCAAAACCCCAACATATAGTATGCGGCGGTGCCTGTATGCACACTATACACGACTTTACTATTGTATCAATACTTGCCTGCTTTTACAACACCAAATACAAATCCTTTGCCGCTTCCATTTACTTTTTTCCGGCGGGATGGTATCGTATATGCATACAGAACCTATAAGGAGGGTATCATGACTGCCGAAGACAGGGAATTTCTCGATAAGATCAACGAATATGCGGAAAAGGTGCTTGGAGATATAGATCCCCAGAAAACACATGTATCCAAACAGCTTGAAGAGCTCCGCCCCATAATGCAGAAGCTGTCGATAGAATATCAGATGAATGTTGAAGATGTTTTCATAAAATACATGGATCTTGCAAGTGAAGCAGGAGCCGAGGCCGAGGCCGAATTTCGTCAAAAATACGGGGAGGACGATGTTCTCGACCTCCCCGTCTGATGATCATTTGTCCGTATCCTTTATTTGATGACCCTTACCCTGATCACACCTTCTATTCCGGAGATCTTTTCCACAAAATCAGGCTTTATGTCAGAGTCGACATCGATCATGGTATAAGCAAACTCGCCCTTTGACGAATTTACCATGTCCGAGATGTTGATCCCCGCATCGGAGAATATACCCGAAAACCTCGTGATCATATTGGTAACGTTCCTGTGGTGGATCGTTATACGTCCCAGGGTCCGGCATACACCCATGTCTGCCTTGGGATAATTGACGGAATTGACTATGTTTCCGTTATTGAGATAATCCACCATCTCCCTGACTGCCATCTTGGCACAGTTGTCCTCGGATTCTTCTGTCGATGCTCCCAGATGGGGGATGACGATACATCCGCTCTGCCCTGCCGTGACAGGGTTGGGGAAGTCTGAAACATATCTGGCGATCCTTCCCTTTTTGATGCCCTCGAGCACAGCCTCTTCGTCGCAGAGAAGATCCCTTGCAAAGTTTAAGATCACAACGCCGTCCTTCATCTTGTCTATGGCCTCTGCATTTATGGTGTTCTTCGTGCTGTCCATAAGCGGCACATGGATGGTGATGATATCACAGTTTGCGTATATCTCATCTATCGAGAGCACATGCTTTATATCCCTTGACAGATTCCAGGCCGCATCAACCGATATATAAGGATCGTATCCATAGACTTCCATACCCAGGTGTTTTGCCGCATTGGCAACCCTTACACCTATGGCTCCAAGCCCTATGATACCCAGCTTCTTGTCCATTATCTCGGTACCCGCGAAGCTCTTCTTCTGTTTCTCCGCAAGCTTTGCTATGTCGGCGTTATCCTTGTTCTCGCTGACCCAGTTGATACCGCCCACTATGTCACGGCTTGCCAGGAGCATTCCCGCGATCACGAGTTCCTTTACCCCGTTGGCGTTTGCTCCGGGAGTGTTGAATACGACTATACCCTTATTGGCACATTCCTCAAGAGGTATATTGTTCACACCGGCTCCTGCACGGGCTATGCACAGAAGCTTTTCCGGAAGATCCATATCATGCATGGAAGCGCTGCGGACCAGCACTCCGTCTGCATCCTTTATATCATCGACTTTGGCAAAATTACTGTCGAAACCGTCCAGTCCGACACGTGCTATGGGATTAAGGCATGTATAACGAAACATTATCTGTTCTCCTTTTCGAATTCTTTCATGAATGCAACGAGCTTTTCCACACCTTCAATGGGCATGGCATTGTACATACTGGCTCTCATACCTCCCACGGTCTTGTGGCCTTTGAGATTGACGAAGCCGGCATCAGCAGCCTCTTTGATGAACTTTGCATCAAGATCCGCATCACCCGTTACAAAAGGCGCGTTCATAAGAGACCTTGATGAAGGCTCCACGGTGCCCTTGAACATCGAAGATGAGTCGAGGAAATCATAGAATATCTTTGCCTTCTTCTCGTTATGTTCCTTCATTGCCGAAAGGCCGCCCATCTTTTTGATCCATTTAAAGACCTTGCCGCAGATGTATATGGTATAACAGGGCGGTGTATTGTAAAGCGAGAGTGCATCGGCCTGTGTCTTCCACTTGAGAAGGGTCGGCGTTCCGGGAAGCACATCATCTGTTATAAGATCTTCCCTGATTATGGCTATAACGCAGCCGGCGGGTCCGACGTTCTTCTGTACTCCGCCATAGATCACTCCGTACTTTGTAACATCAACGGGTTCCGACAGGAAGCATGAGCTGACATCGGCAACGAGTGTCTTTCCCTTTGTATCGGGAAGCTTTTTGTATTTGGTCCCGTATATGGTATTATTCTCGCATATATAGACATAATCCATGTCATCGGTGATCGGCAGATCACTGCAGTCGGGTATATATGAGAAGGTCTTGTCGGCAGATGATGCAAGTTCTACAGCCTCACCGAAGATCTTGGCTTCGGCAAATGCCTTTTTTGCCCACTGGCCCGTAATGATATAACCGGCCTTCCTGTTCTTCATGAGGTTCATGGGAACTTCCGCGAAAAACTGGGAAGCTCCTCCCTGAAGGAAAAGTACCTTGTAGTTATCGGGGATATTCATGATATCACGGATATCAGCTTCAGCTTCCTTGATTATCCCGTCAAAGACCTTGGAACGGTGTGACATTTCCATAACGGACTGTCCACTGCCCCTGTAATCGAGCATCTCATCTGCAGCTTCTTTGAGGACCTCCTCGGGTAAAACTGCCGGACCTGCGGAAAAATTATACACTCTTCCCACTTCAATCTCCTCCTTGCCTGTCTAAAGTAAACGAAATAAACAATTTCGTTTACTTTAGCTACTTGGTGCGCACGATTGCGATATGAAGGGCATCTTCGATGCCTCGCAATCGGCGCGGAGTGAACAAATTAAATTCGTTCACTCTAAATCATCAGCATCAAATACATCCGAGATGGCCGCACCGGGCGATACCATCGGGAATACCTTGTCATCACTGTCAATGACACATTCTATCACAACAGGGGCTTTCATTTCAATCGCCCGCTTAAGTGCATCTTCCACCTCTTCTTTTCTGGTGACCTTTATTGCCTCACAGCCCAGAGCCTCGGCAACTTTACAGAAATCCACCTTATCCTTAAGGACGGTGTTGGAATACCTTCCGCCGTAGAAAAGAGTCTGCCACTGCCTAACCATACCCAGAACGGAATTGTTTATGACTATCTGTATTATGGGTATGTCATATCTTGAGGCGGTTGCAAGCTCGTTCATGTTCATGCGGAAGCAGCCGTCACCTCCTATGTTGCAGACGATCTTATCGGGGCATCCGACCTTGGCACCTATACAGGCACCCAGACCGTATCCCATGGTCCCCAGGCCGCCGGATGAGAGGAAAGTCCTGGGCTTTGAGTACTTGTAATACTGGGCCGCCCACATCTGATGCTGTCCCACATCGGTTGTGATTATGGCCTGACCCTTTGTAACCTCATAAAGCTTTTCTATGATATAGGGACATGTAAGGCCGGTCGTATCGTACTTCAGGGGATATTCATCCTTCAGGGCACCTATATGTCCGGTCCATTCCGGTCTCTTTGCCTGTTTCAGATGAGAGTTGAGTATCGTAAGGACTTCTTTCACATCTCCTATGACACTGGCACTGGTCTTGATGTTCTTGTTGATCTCGGCCGGATCTATATCGATATGAAGAACTTTTGCTTTTGGAGCAAATTTGGCGGCATTACCTATGACGCGGTCGGAAAACCTTGCCCCTATCGCGATCAGAAGGTCACATTCACTGACCCCCAGATTCGATGCTTTTGTACCGTGCATGCCTATCATCCCGGTGTACAGCGGGTCGGTACCGTCAAATCCTCCCTTGCCCATAAGGGTATCGCATACCGGTGCATCAAGCTTTCTTGCGAATTCGGCAAGTTCTTTGGATGCGCCCGATATAACAACCCCTCCTCCGGCATAGATAAAGGGTTTCTTTGATCCTTCTATAAGGTCAAGGGCTGTTTTTATATCATCATCGGTAAATCTGACGGGAAGCTTTCTCTCAAGGGGTTTGCTTGCGGAATATTCACACTTTGCCGCAGTAACATCCTTTGTGATATCAACGAGTACAGGTCCCGGACGGCCGGATCTTGCTATGGCAAAAGCATTCCTTAATGTATCCGCCAGGGTCGTCACGTCCTTTACTATGTATCCGTGCTTGGTTATGGGCATGGTCACACCCGCTATATCAACCTCCTGGAAGGTGTCCTTGCCAAGAAGGGGCAGATTGACGTTTGCCGTGATGGCTACCATGGGCACGGAATCCATATAGGCGGTCGCGATCCCAGTGACAAGATTTGTAGCGCCGGGTCCGCTCGTAGCCAGGCAGACGCCTACCTTTCCGGTTGCCCTTGCATATCCGTCGGCCGCATGGGCAGCTCCCTGCTCATGGCTTGTGAGTATATGTCTTATCTTATCCTTATACTTATAGAGTTCATCATAAATATTGAGTATGGTCCCTCCCGGGTATCCGAAAACCGTATCGACACCCTGCTCCAGGAGACATTCCATAACTATCTGAGAACCGGTCAACTCCATGATATCATTCCTTTCGATAATACAAACAGTCATGTGATCCTTAAAATACCGACTTGAGAACAGCGCCCTTGTCACCGCTTGTGACAAGCTTCTCATATCTTGCAAGATAACCCGTCGTCACTTTTGCTTCCCTGGGCTTCCATTTTGAGCGCCTGTTTTCCATCTCCTCATCGGACACTTTGACATTAAGCGACGTATTGGGGATATCAACGCATATGATATCACCTTCCTCTATAAGGGCTATAGGTCCGCCAACTGCGGCTTCCGGTGAAACGTGGCCTATGGATGCACCACGGCTGGCTCCGGAAAATCTTCCGTCCGTGATAAGGGCTACGCTCTCTCCGAGACCCATTCCGGCAATGGCAGATGTGGGATTTAACATCTCACGCATACCGGGGCCTCCCTTAGGTCCTTCATAACGGATGACAACAACATCACCGGGCTGTATCTTCCCACCCTTGATGGCTGCTATGGCATTCTCCTCACAGTCAAATACCCTTGCAGGGCCTTCGTGTACGAGCATGCTGTCCGCAACCGCGGATCTTTTTACAACCGATCCGTCAGGTGCTATGTTACCGGTAAGAACGGCAAGCCCGCCTGTCTTTGAATAGGGATCGTCCATGGGACGGATGACGGCGGGATCCTTGTTTATGCAGCCGGCTATGTTTTCTCCCAGGGTCTTTCCCGTAACGGTCATACATTCCGTATTGAGAAGATGCGCATCGGCAAGCTGTTTCATGACCGCATGTACACCTCCTGCTTCGTTAAGGTCTTCCATATAAGTGGGACCGGCCGGTGCAAGATGGCACAGGTTAGGGGTTCTCTCCGAGATCTCATTTGCCATCGTAATGTCAAAATCGTATCCTATCTCATGTGCTATGGCCGGGATATGGAGCATCGAATTGGTCGAGCATCCCAGTGCCATATCGACCGTAAGGGCATTAATGATCGATTCCTTTGTGATGATATCCCGGGGTCTTATGTCCTTTCTGTAAAGGTCCATGACTGCCATTCCCGCATGCTTGGCAAGAGCCAGTCTTTCGGAATAAACGGCCGGTATGGTCCCGTTTCCGGCAAGTCCCATACCAAGAGCTTCCGTCAGACAGTTCATGGAATTAGCCGTATACATTCCCGAGCATGATCCGCATGTGGGGCAGACATGCTCCTCGAAATCGCAGACCTCTTCTTCGGTCATCTTGCCTGCGGCCTGTGCTCCGACAGCTTCAAACATGGAGGACAGACTTCTCTTTTTCCCCTTCACGTGACCGGCCAGCATGGGACCTCCCGATACAAATACAGTGGGGACATTGATGCGGGCCGCTGCCATAAGAAGTCCGGGAACGTTCTTGTCGCAGTTGGGTATCATGACAAGGGCATCAAACTGATGTGCTATAGCCATGCATTCCGTTGAATCCGCTATAAGATCCCTTGTCACCAGTGAATACTTCATTCCTATGTGGCCCATTGCGATCCCGTCGCATACGGCTATGGCGGGAAAGACGACGGGTGTTCCACCGTTCATCGCCACACCGAGTTTGACCGCTTCGGTTATCTTGTCCAGGTTCATATGCCCCGGTACGATCTCATTATATGAACTGACTATTCCCACCAGGGGTCTTTCCATCTCTTCCCGTGTAAATCCCAGAGCATGGAACAAAGATCTGTGCGGTGCCTGAGCACTTCCTTTTTTTACCGCATCACTTTTCATATCCCGCCTCCTCTTGCAGTCTTTTGTCTGCTTTCCTATACATCCTAAAAAGGTGCCCGATGCGGACACCTTCAATTCCCTGTAAGGGGGAAAACCATCATTCGGCAGCCGCTGCATCCTCAGGCTTTTCAACCTGTGTGATCGCGGATTTCTGCATCGGTATCCGGCAGTTCTTGTTATTACCGAACTCGACTATGACAGTATCATCCGTAACATCAATGACCACTCCGTAAAATCCGCTGGTGGTAAGCACCGAATCTCCGGGAGCCATTGTCGATAAAAGAGCTTCCATCCTCTTCTGTTCTTTTTTCTGGGGTCTGATCATGAGAAAATAGATCGCCACACCGAATATGGCTATATATCCCACCATCAGGAGTATGCCGCTGGTACCGCCGCCCTGGGCAGCCGAAAGAATTATAGAATTCATGAAATAACCTCCGGTTCATTAAAATAACTTGTTTAATAATACACAACAACAGTACATGTTTCAAGTTCTATTTTAAAAGGGTGCTTCCTCACACATGCCTTCAAGTTTCCTCTTTTTATATGTTTCAAAGCATCCCTTATCTATGGCATCCCTTATCTCCTCCATCATATTGTTGTAGAAGTAAAGGTTATGCATGACGCAAAGTCGCATTCCCAGCATCTCCTTTGCCTTGAGCAGATGTCTTATATATGCCCTGCTGTATCTTCTGCAGACGGGACATTGGCAACCTTCTTCTATGGGGCTCTCATCAGTCTCATATCTGGCATTTAAGAGTCTGACCGTCCCCCTGTTGGTATAGAGATGTCCGTGCCTCCCGTTCCTGGTCGGATAGACACAGTCAAAAAAGTCTACCCCACGGGATACTCCTTCAAGTATATCCCTGGGAGTTCCGACTCCCATCAGATAGGTGGGTTTATCCTGCGGAAGATAAGGTACTACCTGATCCAATATGTCATACATGACTTCATTGGGTTCTCCGACGGCAAGGCCCCCTATGGAATAGCCGGGAAGATCCAGGTCGGCTATTCTTTTTGCGTGTTCTATACGGATATCGGGGAAGATGGCCCCCTGATTGATCCCAAATAGCATCTGGTCACGGTTTATGGTATCCGGAAGCTCATTGAGCCTTGCCAGCTCATCCCTGCACCGGATAAGCCACCTGGTGGTCCTGTCAACAGAGGCCTGTACATATGACCTCTCCGCCAGTGATGAGGGGCACTCGTCAAAGGCCATTGCCACCGTGCTCGCGAGATTTGACTGGATCTGCATTGACTGCTCGGGACCCATGAATATCTTACGTCCGTCAACATGTGAATTGAACCAGACGCCTTCTTCCTTTATCTTTCGAAGTGATGCAAGGGAATATACCTGAAAACCGCCCGAATCAGTAAGTATCGGTCTGTCCCAGACCATAAATTTATGAAGTCCGCCCAGTTTCTTTATGATCTCATCTCCGGGACGGACGTGTAAATGATATGTGTTACTGAGCTCTATCTGGCAGCCAAGTTCCTTGAGATCTTCAGATGATACGGCACCTTTTATGGCTGCTGCCGTTCCCACGTTCATGAAGACGGGAGTCTGCACGGTCCCGTGAACGGTTGAGAACTCACCTCTCTTGGCCCTTCCTTCAGTCTTGAGTATCCTGTACATCAGAAACCGCCCTTGAGGTATTCCTCAAGGCACAGGCCGCGCCTTGTGATGTCCTTGGCGTATTCCCTGCCTACATACCTGAAATGCCAGGGTTCATAAACTATTCCGGTGATCTCTTCCTTGCCCCTGGGATAGCGGAGGATAAAGCCGTAATCGGGTGCATTTGCGGCAAGCCACCTGCCTGCCTCGGTATCACCGAAACCATCATCCATCTTTGTATAGGAGCCGGTAAGGATATCAAGGGCAAGACCCAGATGATGCTCGCTGGTTCCGGGAACCGTAACGTTCATCGATCCTTCCCTGTAGGCCTCAAGATATGTCATCCCCTGTCGCATCAGAGTATTTATCTTATTGTCAAAGAGTCTTTTCTGCCTGTCATATGATCTGTATGCCGAACAGATCATCAGATCCACCCCGTCCTCTGCGGCGGCATCCATCATCCGGTATATATCGTCTATGATCCTCTCATCAGCCTTCTGACTGTCGGACAGGCCCGCAAGTTTTACTTCGTAATCTTCGGGCACGGGGTTCTGTTTGTTGACAAGGATCAGTCTCCAGTCATCCCGGTCAATGTATACTTCATCGAAGTCGTCCCCGTCTTTGGCGGCCTCATCTTTACTGTCATCCTTATCCTCCGGCTCGGCCTCTTCTGTAACTTCTTCCTCTTCTGCCGTATCCTCCTGATCGGACAGAGCGTCGGGGATACCGTTTCTCTTAAGTTTCTCAAGATACTTCCTTATATCTTCCTTATCAGCCGGTCTCTCGCGTTCAAGCAGGAAATCATCCGCCGTAATATAGCCTACGGTCTCTACAGAGGCTACGCACCTGATGTTGACTGCCTTCCTGTTCTCATCTGCCGCTTTGGTGTCCTCGAAGGTACAGACAAACAGACCCCCTGCCAGGGCGGCCAGATAAACGAAGGTTATGCATTTGTCGATGTAGTATGTTAAAGGTTTCATAACTTTTTGGTGATGATGCAGTTCCCGCTCGGTACCTTTATGAAAGGTCCGTTGAGAACGATTATGTTATCCTTTATGTTCAGCGCGAAAAAGCTCATGGTGTTCGATTCATGATTGAGACTCACTATGTGCTTACTGTCCGGGAAAAAGGCCACGTCCTTGGGATAGTCTCCGGAAACCGGAAGGCACAGTCTCTTGTCCAGAAGGCCCGTCTTCTCATCCACCTTGTATATGGACACACTGTTGTTTCCCGCAACCGAACACATAAGAAGCTTGTGATCGAGCGAAAACTTCATCGCGCATGCTATGCTTCCCGTTGTCTTATAATCATCATTAAGGGTGGACACCGAATCTATCTTCTCAAATTCGGGAAAGCCCTTGGAATTATCATATGTATATATATCTATCTTACAGGCCACTTCATGTGACACATAAGCAAATTTCCCGTTTTTGTGGAACTTGATATAACGGGGTCCGCTGTCCTGGTCGCACCTTATCATATCCTTGAGCGAGAGCTTACCGCCAACGGGGTCGAAAGCAAATACCTTTACCTGGTCCATTCCTATGTCGCACACGCACAGATACTTGTTGTCCCTTGTCATCTTGGCACACGTTACATGGGGAAGGAAGGATCTCTCGATTATGCTGCCGATCCCTGCCGAGAATACTTCATCGGTTATCTCTCCGACAGATCCGTCATCATTGATACGGAGCACTGTGACTTTTGCATCATGATAACCGGCGACGAAGAGGTACTTATCCTCATAATCCGTCGACAGATAGCATCCTCTCATCCCGTTTATGGAAGCCGTCCCCATATTCTCAAGGGTACCGTCCATCTTTATCCTGTAGCTCTCAACACCCAGATCGGTGATGGCATAAAGGAACTTGCCGTTGTGCGATATGGACAGGTAGGAAGAATTGGTTATCTCAACATCATCCTTCTTTTTAAACCTTCCGGCCTTTGTATCCACATCATATATATGAAGACCTATCCTGGACCCTCTTGTATAGGTCGATACATAGGCGACATATTTATCCGCTTTTTTCTCATTTGAGGTTTTTTCTTTTGATTCCGCCTCTTTTGAGGTCTTAGCTTTTGTTTTAACAGCTTCTGCCATACTTCTTCACCTGATCTTCGGGACATCCGCCCATACAAAAAATATTGTCCTCTTATTGACCGGAATTGTCAACCACAAAATATTGATATATTTATGGCATAGGGTATGCAAAATCTTCTTTTATTTTACATCCGTATAATGTATAATTTGCTTTACTGCACACGGTTGCGATCGGGTACAAAGAGGCTGCCGCAATAAACGCGGTATAAAGGAGCATCAATTGAGCAAAAAGCTTATCGAACTGAAGAATATATCAAAATCCTTCGGCTCTACACAGGTGCTGGACGAGCTTGATCTTTATATAAGGGAAAATGAGTTTGTGACCCTCCTGGGCCCTTCGGGCTGCGGGAAGACTACCATACTCCGTATCATTGGCGGCTTTGAGACTCCCGATGCGGGCAGAGTCTATTTTGACGGGGCCGACATTACCCAGGTCCCTCCCAACAAGCGCCAGCTCAATACCGTATTCCAGAAATATTCCCTCTTTTCACACATGACCATAGCCGAAAACATTGCTTTCGGTCTCCGTATAAAGAAAAGATCCAATGAATATATTAAGGAAAAGATCAGATATGCCCTTGATCTTGTCAATCTTCCCGGTTTTGAAGACCGTATGCCCGATTCGCTTTCCGGCGGTCAGCAGCAGCGTATAGCCATAGCCCGTGCCATAGTCAACGAGCCCAAGGTCCTTTTGCTCGATGAGCCTTTGGGGGCGCTGGATCTGAAGCTTCGGCAGGAGATGCAGTATGAGCTCATACGCTTAAAGAACGAACTGGGCATCACTTTTATATATGTGACCCACGATCAGGAAGAAGCACTTACCATGTCCGATACCGTTGTGGTCATGAACCAGGGATACATACAGCAGATCGGAACTCCCGAGAGCATCTACAACGAGCCTATAAACGCCTTCGTTGCCGATTTTATCGGAGAGAGCAATATAATAGACGGAATAATGTTAAAGGACCGGCTGGTACAGATAGGCGGTCTTGATTTTGAATGCGTTGATGAAGGCTTTGGAGAAAATGAGCCCGTTGACGTTGTGATCCGTCCGGAAGATGTCGAACTGGGTCCTCCCGAAGGAGGGCATACGACCGGTACCGTGACCAGTGTCATCTTCAAGGGCGTTCACTATGAGATCCAGGTCGAGAGCACCATAGGCATAAACTTCATGGTACAGACAACCCAGCATTTCCCTGTGGGGAGTTTCGTCGGTATCAACGTTATCCCCGACAACTTCCAGATAATGCACAAACCACAGTCAGAAGACGAAGAGATCATGAACAAGGATGACTATCCTCCGGCACAGGCATATGAATCGTAAAAAGATGCAGGTACTTTCAATCCCATATGTGATCTGGGTGATCGGCTTTACCCTTATCCCTCTCCTGTTCGTGTTCGCCCGGGCTGTTACCACTCCCGCCGGCGGCTTTACTTTTGATAACCTCATCGCGATCTTTGACCCTGTTCACAGAAAAGCCCTCTTCCTTTCCGTTGAGCTGGCTTTTATATGTTCAGCCGTCTGTATACTCATCTCATATCCCGCCGCACTCATACTGAAATCCTCTCGTATCACCAATAAAAGGATCATCATCTTCATCCTCATACTTCCCATGTGGATGAACTTCATACTCCGCATTCTGGCCATACAGATGCTGATCTCAAAGAACGGGGTCATTAACCATATCCTGTCCCTGTGTCATCTTGAAGAGATGAACATCATCAACACCCCCCTGGCCATAGTTTTGGGAATGGTCTATGATTATCTTCCTTATATGATGCTTCCCATAATGAACTGTGTTCTGGCCATACCCGATGATATCATCGAAGCATCAAAGGATCTGGGAGCCGGACGCTTTCACGTCCTGACAAAGATACTCCTCCCCCTCTCCTTTTCCGGTATAGGAAGCGGTATAACAATGGTCTTCGTACCCTCGATGACAGAGTTCGTTATAGCCAATATCCTAGGGGGCGGTAAGATACAGCTCCTGGGCAATATAATAGAACAGGAATTCTCAGTCTCCATGAACTGGAACCTGGGATCCGGCCTGTCGGTCACCCTTATGATATTTGTACTTATTACGACTCTGCTGTTCGGCCGAAGATCCGAAGGGCATAACAAAGGATTTGTCATATGATCAGAAGGACCCTGGGAAAAATCTATATAGGTCTCATAATGCTCTTCATGTATGCACCTATCTTCGTGCTCATCACGCTGAGCTTTAATTCCTCAAGATCGCGTGTCTTATGGGAGGGCTTTACCCTAAAATGGTACAGGACTCTCTTTGGCTCCACCTCCATCGTGAACGCATTGAAGACGACCCTGTCCATAGCCTTCTTATCAGCTGCCATAGGGACCGCCATAGGACTTCTTGCAGCCGTGGGGATCTATGCCATGAGGATAAAGGGGCAGAAGGTCATGCTCTTTTTTACCAATATCCCCCTGCTCAATGCCGATATAATAACCGGTATAGCTCTCATGCTCTGGTTCGTAAAGTTCATCCCTTTGGGTTTTTCCAGCGTCCTCATCGCTCATATAACTTTTAACATACCTTATGTTATTTTATGTATCCTTCCAAAGCTGGAAACAACGGACATAAGGCAGTTTGAGGCCGCAAGGGATCTGGGCGCGACAAGCCTGCATGCCTTCGTGAAGGTGGTGATCCCCGACCTCATGGGTGGGATCGTCGCAGGATTTTTTATGTCAATGACTATGTCAATGGACGATTTTGTGATAACATATTTCACAAAGGGGCCGGGAGTAAACACTTTGTCCACGCTCATCTACGGCGAGATCAGAAAGGGGATCAAACCGGAGATGTATGCCCTCTCGACCCTGCTTTTCCTGCTGGTACTTATTATTCTTATCATCATAAATATACTTGCCCGGTCTTCTTCGGGCAGGAAAACTACAGGAGCTGAACCGATATGAAAAAGAAAACGATCTCTCTTATCCTTGCCATGTGTATGGTATGCTGCTTATTCTCCGGATGTTCATCCTCAGAGACCTCTTCCGGCGAAGGAACTGAGCTTACGGTATTCAATTACAGCGAATACATGGATCCGGAAATGATCACACAGTTTACCAAGGAAACCGGTATTTTCGTCAATTATGAGGAGGCCACGACTCCCGAGGAGCTCTATACCAAGTACAGTTCCGGGGCCATAAACTATGATCTGGTCTGTACTTCAGATTACATGATAAAACGTCTTATAGACGAAGGGCAGGCCCAGGAGATCGATCTGAAATCCCTGGAGAACTATAACAATATAGATCCCAAGTTCATGAAGCTGTCCGAAAGCTTTGATCCCGGCAACAGGTATTCCCTTCCCTACTTTTGGGGCACGGTTGGCATACTGTATGATACGACCAAGGTAAAAGGGGACATCGACAGTTGGGATGTGCTCTTTAACGGAGACTACAAAGGAGACATCATAATGCAGGACAGCATGCGTGATTCCTTCATGGTAGCCCTCAAATATCTGGGATATTCACTGAACACCAAAGACGAGAATGAGATAAGGGCTGCTGCGGATCTTCTTAAGAAGCAGAAGCCGGATGTGGCAAGTTATCTTGTGGATGAAGCAAGGGATGAAGTCGTTGCCGGAAATGCGGCCATGGCTGTTGTCTATTCCGGTGAGGCCTATCTGGGGAATCTCTATAATCACAACCTGAAATACGTTATCCCCAAGGAAGGCAGCAACCTTTGGCTGGATTCGTGGATCGTGACCAAGAACTGCAAGAATACCGATGCCGCCAAAAAGTTCCTTGATTTCCTCTGCCGCAGGGATGTTGCATACGCCAACTTCGAGTATATATATTACTCCACTCCCAATAAGGCAGTCGTAGATACCATGGACGAGGAGCTTCGGCTTAATACCGCCATAGTTCCTGATGATGCCTCTCTTGAAGGGTGCGAGGTCTACCAGTCACTGGATGATGCTACGACTGAACTTTACAGCAGCTTATGGAAAGAGGTCAAGGCCGAATAGGGAAACCCACCTTCTTCTGAACCTTGCGGAGGGTCTTGTTTGAAACATATGCCGCACGCTCCGCATTATTCTTTATCACGCTGTCAATATAATCTTTGTTTTTCTCAAGCTCTGCCATCTTCTCCTGAAGAGGGCGGAGCTTTTCTACAACACTCTCTCCCACTGCGGTCTTGAAATCACCGTAACCCTTTCCGTCAAATTCCTTTTCGGTCTCCTCGCGGCTCTTTCCGGTACAGGCGCAGTAAATATCGATGAGATTGCATATTCCGGGCTGTTCCTCTTCGTTATACCGTACAGCTCCGACAGAATCGGTGACAGCGCGCTTGAACTTGCGCATTATGGTATCCGGATCATCCATGAGATAAATAGAGGCATTGGGATTCTCATCCGATTTGCTCATCTTTTTGGACGGATCCTGCAGGCTCATTATCCTGGCCCCCACTTTGCCTATATAAGGCTCGGGCACCGTGAAGACATCACCGTATATGGCATTAAAACGCTGGGCTATATCCCTTGTAAGCTCCAGATGCTGCATCTGGTCGATGCCGACCGGTACAACATCCGCCTGGTACAGGAGTATATCTGCCGCCATAAGCACCGGATAGGTGAAAAGACCTGCATTGATATTATCGGCATGCTTGGCGGACTTGTCCTTGAACTGTGTCATGCGCGACAGTTCACCCATGTACGTAAAACAGTTCAGTATCCAGGCCAGTTCGGCATGTCCCGAAACATGTGACTGATAATATATACAGTTCTTTTCGGGATCAAGACCTGCCGCTATATAAAGGGTCAGGAGCTTTCTGGCCCGGCTCCTAAGCTCCGCGCTATCCTGTCTTACCGTTATGGAATGCATGTCCACGACCGAATAAAAGCACTCATATTCATCCGAAAGGGTTACCCAGTTCTTAAGGGCGCCCAGATAATTCCCCAATGTCAGATTTCCCGTGGCCTGCATGCCCGAGAACAGTACTTTTTTACCGTCTATCATTTTTCTATCCTCTTTTCCTGAAGGCAGGTTTCTTTAAACCTGTCCATCAAATTTTATCCGTGATATCATCCGCTTTGAGATCACTTTTCTTATCATCTGTCTGCTCCCCGGATCTGAGCACACAAATACAGCGGTCAGGCACCGTTACGCTTCCTTCATTTTCCTTAAGGGTATCATGTATCACTGCTGCCGCCCCCTTCTCACAGGTCGCAAAACAGACAGTCCATGCCAGTCCCTTCGGGAGCTTTGGAAGGGCGAAAGTATGATCCTCCCAGTGCATGTTATATGCAATATAGAAGAAATCATCCTCCTTTATCCTTGTCAGCCTTGCATATTTGCCGCATATCATGATCCCTATATGGCGGAGATGGTTTTCAAACCTGGGATTCCATGCCATGTCCCCGTGGTATGACAGGTCCGGAAAACCGCATGAGGCATAATCCATAAGACGAAACTCCCTTTCCGGATGAAGTATGGGATGTTCCCTTCGAAGACTTATGAGCATCTTTGTAAAGTCATAGATCTCCTGCGAGTGTTTGCTGGTCTTCCATACCACCCAGCCGATCTCATTGTCCTGACAATAGGTGTTGTTGTTTCCCATCTGCGTATTGGCAAACTCGTCCCCGGCGCAGATCATGGGAACTCCCTGAGACAGCAGGAGGAATACCAGGGCATTCTTCATCTGCTTCATCCTTAAGGATATCACCGATCTTTTGCGGGATACCCCCTCCACTCCGCAGTTCCAGCTGTAGTTGAAGTTCTCCCCGTCCCTGTTGTCCTCTTTATTGTCCTCATTGTGCTTATAGTCAAAGGTCACAAGATCTTTAAGGGTGAAACCGTAATAATCGGTGATGTAATTTACCGTGTGTACGTCTGCAGGATTGAGACGCTGTCTGTACAGAAAATCAGACAGCTGGTTTTCATCGCTCTTTAAGTATTTACGGCAGACGTTCATGAAATCGGGATTGACAAAGGCCATGTTATGATTATAGCCGTACTTGCGCCTTGTCACCGCATCCTTGTCAAAGAAGATATTGTAAATCTTCCGGTCCCGAAGGAACATATCGGCGGCGATGATATCCATGGGCAGATCGTCCCCCATTACAAAGAACCCGTCCACATGGTATTCATAAGCCCAGAATTTCAATATATCGGGGATATAAGCCCGGTTTACCGTATCCGGGAAATACATCCGCATGATGACCTCAATGCCTGCAGCATGAAGGTCTTTTACCATGGTCTTGAACTCCCTGACCGGATCGCCGTCCGAGTAAGATGCCTTGGGCATGTAATAACAGCCTTCGGTAAAGCCCCAGAAGTTGATCTTGTACTCTTCCTTTTTCCCCGGAAGGGCTTTGTAATCTATCCTGTCCATGGATAAAGCCTTTTGGGGACGTATGATCTCATCAAATTCATACGAAGGCATCAGAACGACCTGGTTGACACCAAGATCCATAAGATATGGGATCTTTTCCGTAAGTCCCGAAAACTTCCCCTTATGTCTTACTCTTGATGATGTATGGTTTGTAAAGCCCCTGACATGGACCTGATAGGCAATGATGCTGTTGTAAGGCAGGCACAGGGGCCTGTCATCTCCCCAGTCAAACTCCGCCTCATAAAGCTTTGCATTGTCAAGTGTCCCCTCGGCATCACCGAACTTCCTTGCAGCCGTTGAATTCTTCATGAAAGGATCGCAAACCTTTATGCCGTCTGCTTCATAAGCATATGAAAAACCGTCAGGAAGCTTACCATGTATCAGACATGAACACACGCCCGATGCAAGCGCATGATCGGGCATATTGACATGGTCGATGACCTTTCCCTGATCGTTAAATATGAATAATTCGAGGGTATTTCTGTAAGGAAGAGCTACTGAAAACTGCACTCCCTCCGCCATCTTTACGGCGCCCATGGGAAATCCGCAGCCACTTGTATGGATTTGTCGTTTTCCGATCTTATCAGTCATATCATATAATTATAATTAAAATCCGTCTGTTTTTCAAGGAAAACGCTGATACGGACAAAAAAGCCTGCTTTTGACAGAGAAATCAAACATTTTCCGCCATTGTCCGTCTACTCATTGATTATATCTCAAGTACTGTGGTATAATCTGCAATGTCGGTCAGGTGGCGATAAGATCATCAGGCCGGTTTTGCAAAAGGTGCCGGAGCAGCAAGTCACCCGGCATACAGCGTCAGACCCTTCGACAAGGTCGAATTCCAAAGGGCCGATGTTTGCGGATAAAGGTGCAGGATATGAAAAAGAATGAAGAATTCGATGATACCGACATGACTGTTGAGATCGAGCTG
>JAILLI010000031.1 GCA_024693225.1 Lachnospiraceae bacterium | reverse complement strand
TGAACCTGCGACCTCCACGTCCCGAACGTGGCGCTCTACCAAGCTGAGCCACGCCCCGATGATAATTTTATTAAGTTGTAGGATGCGCTCTTGGCGCAACGTCCCGAACGTAGCGCTCTACCAAACTGAGCCACACGCCGTATGTAGATAGAAGGGGCCCGATTTGCGAAGCAAATTGGGAAGAGGTCTGTCTACACGTGGAGGGCCTTTCGGCGAAGCCGAAATCAAGATGGCCCGACACACCTCTTTCAGCAGATAGAAGGGGCCCGATTTGCGAAGCAAATTGGGAAGAGGTCTGTCTGCTTAGAAATTAAAACCCCAATTCCGCATTAGAGCAAAACTGAGGCCTTAGTGCGCGATCAGGGGCTCGAACCCTGGACACCCTGATTAAGAGTCAGGTGCTCTACCAACTGAGCTAAGCGCGCATCCTGTTTGTAACGCAAGTGCTATTATATAGTAATGTTTTTTAAATTGCAAGGATTTTTTATGTCAATTAAGGGCAAATTACGCAAATATTGAAAAAAGACCGCCAAATGAGCGTGATCGGCCGCATTTTTGGAGATGACAAGGTGATATACGAAACACATACACATTTTGATGACAAAGCTTTTGACAATGACCGGGATGATGCTATAAGACAGGCCATGGCAGCAGGCGTGAAAAGGTTCGTCAATGTCGGATCGTCCATGACCAGCAGCAGTACCTGTATCAGTCTTTCACATACCTACCCGGAATTTCTTGCCGCTGTAGGTGTTCACCCCGAAGAATGTGCCGACCTTACGGAAGCCGATATGACCGCCTTAGAGGCCATGGCACAGGATGAAAACGTTGTTGCCATAGGAGAGATAGGTCTCGACTATTACTGGGACGAGCCGGACAGGGACATTCAGAAAAAGTGGTTCATAAGGCAGATAGGGCTTGCAAAAAGCCTGAAACTCCCTGTGATAATACATTCGAGGGATGCCGCGGAGGATACCCTGAATATATTGAAAGATGAAAAAGCATCGGAGGTCGGAGGGATCCTCCACTGCTTTTCGTACAGCAAAGAAATGGCAAAAGCCTATGTCGATATGGGATTTTATATAGGTGTCGGCGGAGTGGTCACCTTCAAGAACGGCAGGAAGCTGAAGGAAGTGGTGGAAGAAACCCCGCTTGACAGGATCGTTACCGAAACCGATTCTCCTTATATGGCTCCTGTGCCCTACCGGGGCAGACGCAACACATCGGAATATCTCCCTTTTATAATAAAAGAGATAGCAGATATAAAAGGAGTATCCTTTGAAGAGGTTTCAAAGGTCACATATGACAATGCAGTCAGATTGTTCGGGAAGTAAAGATGGCAGATCTTGGAAATGCCCAAAATACGGCAAAAGTGATAAAAAAGCATAATTTTTCCTTTCGGAAGAGGTACGGACAGAATTTTCTGATCGACGGACATGTTCTTGACAGGATAGTCGAAGGTGCTCTTATCGGGGAGGAAGACGGTATCATAGAGATCGGGCCCGGGATAGGGACCCTCACCCAGTATCTGTGTGAGCGGGCCAAAAAGGTGGTAGCCATTGAAATAGATAAGGATCTTATCCCCGTTCTTGATGATACCCTGTCCGCTTATACAAATGTAAAGATCATCAATGAAGACGTGCTGAAGACTGACATGAAGGCTCTTATCAGGGACGAGTTTGCCGGAATGCATGTTAAGGTCGTAGCAAATCTTCCTTATTATATCACTACCCCCATAATCATGGGATTGCTGGAAATGCGTCTTCCGATCGACAATATCACTGTCATGATCCAGAAGGAGGTTGCCGACAGGATAAATGCCGGGCCCGGGACAAAGGATTACGGGGCACTTTCCCTGGCGGTCGCATACTATGCCGGTACTTATCTGGTGGCTAACGTGCCGCCAAACTGCTTCATGCCCCGCCCAAAGGTGGGGTCTGCGGTCATAAGGCTGAGCGTTCTGCAGGAAAGAAATGTCGGGGTAAAAGATGAGAAACTCATGTTTTCCCTTATCCGTGCTGCTTTTGGCCAGAGAAGAAAAACACTTGTTAATGCCGTTGCCAACAGTGCCGGGCTTTCTTTCTCCAAACAGGAGCTGACAGATGCCTTAAAAGAGCTCGGACTGGATGAGAACGTAAGAGGAGAAACCTTGGATTTACAGCAGTTTGCGGCGCTTTCGAATGTTTTGACATAGCACAAGCTCTATGGTAAAATATCGAAATAATGGGCACATGTTGTGTTTAGGGAGTATCTGTTTTGGATAAGTACGAATATCAGGTCTGTGCGGACCAGATAAAATCACTGATCAAGGACCATCGTTTCCAGGAAGCGATGGATATAGCTGATACCATAGACTGGAGAAGGGTTAAGAGTTTCTCCATGCTCTGTACGGTCAGCGAGATATATAAGGTAACAAAACATTATTCTGAAGCCAGGGACATTCTTCTTCTGGCTTATGAAAGGTATCCCGACAGGGCAAATGTTGTATATGCTCTCTGCGAGCTTGCCGTAAAGCTGGATGAGATATCCGAGGCGATCGAATATTATCGGGAATACGTTCATTTAAAACCCCACGACACAAACAGATATGTACTGCTCTACAAGATCTACGAGGCACAGGATGTGCCGCTTGAAGAGAAGATATCCCTGCTTGAAGAGTTCAAGAGGGCTGAGTATACGGAAAAATGGGCATATGAACTTGCTCTTTTATATCACAAGGACGGACAGGAAACAAAGTGTGTGGAAACCTGTGATGAGCTCGCACTCTGGTTCGGTGAAGGTCCTTATGTCAGAAAAGCACTTGAACTGAAGATGCAGCATTCACCGCTGACCAAAGAACAGCAGCAGAAGTATGACGGTGTATATGATGCTCCCAAGATACCCACAGGAGAGACAGAGGAGACCGTTCATATATACGAGACTCAGTCCATGCCCATCTATGCCAAAGGAGCGAGTCCTTATGAGACAGCCCCTATGGATAAGGGTACAGGATCGCTGCTTGATTTCTCAAAAAGTCCGGTCGCTCCCCCTCAGCCGGTGGTTCAGCCTCAGGCAGACCTGCAGGAAAATGTCGGAAAGACCGCGGACATTCAGATCGCTCCATACAGTAACGATAAATATTCGACCATGAACCTGCAGGAAGAACTAGCCAGGAACATGGAGGAATTCTACGCAAAAGAGAATAATGTTGTCGTAAGCCCCTATTACGGAGTTACGTCCCAGCTATATGACCAGTCTCAGGAACAGTTCATGCAGCAGCTCAACCAGGCTGGCCCCGTTCAGCAGGAAGTGCAGCCTCAGGCCGGGCAGGGAGCATTTGAGCAGGTAAGACAACCCATGTTCGAGACGCAGCCCATATACGGGCAGCAGATGCAACAGATGCCCCAGCAGGGAGTGTATGCTCAGCAGGGTCAGGTGCAGCAGGCTATGTATGAGCAGCCGGTCCAGATGGAAGCAGTACCGCAGGCCATGTATGAGCAGCAGATGCCCGGGCAGGGAGTGTACGGACAGCAGGGTCAGGTACAGCAGGCTATGTATGAGCAGCCGGTCCAGATGGAAGCAGTACCGCAGGCCATGTATGAACAGCAGATGCCCCGGCAGATGTACGAGCAGGCGGCCCAGATGGAGGCAGTGCCGCAGCCCATGTATGAGCAAGTGACGCAGATGGAGGCAGTGCAGCCTCAGCAGATGTACGAGCAGCCGGTTCAGATGGAAGCAGCGCAGCCTCAGCCCATGTACGAGCAGGCGGCCCAGATGGAGGCAGTGCCGCAGCCCATGTACGAGCAGGCGACGCAGGTGGAGACAGTGCCGCAGCAGCCCACGTACGGGCAGCCGGTGGTACAGACGGAAACCGCCCAGACAGTAGATGACCAGGTTCCCGGGCAGATCGATCTCAGTGACTTCATGAAGGACTGGGAGACCAAGAAAAAGAACGGCGAGGAGCAGCGCAAACAGCAGATCCTTAACCGTTCAAAGGAACAGACCCAGGATATAATGTCACAGCTGGTTGGTGTTATACCCGGGATCGAAGAGACAGTGATGCCGGATCCGGAGGAGAAGGCTCCTGCGGCACCTGAAGATGTTCCGGCAGAGGATAAACTTAAGGAAGAAGTCATCAAGGAGGACAAGAAGGGCGTAGTCACGAGGACAACGATCCCATCACCTGTATTTGAAAGAGAAGGTGTAAAAAGGACTGAATCCGGAGCCAGGATAAACGGTCCCGTTAAAGCATCGATCACAGGCATCATACCCGATGTGCTCCCTGATGCCGATATGCCTATCAAAGGCGATGTTCTTCCTTCGGGAAGAAAGCTGACGCTTGATGAGGAATACGGCGGCGATATCGCCAGGATAAGAAAAGAAGACGTTGAACTTGTAAAGAGGCTTACGGGAGAACTCCCGGAGCCTGAAGAGACCATAGAGAGTACTCCTGTAACTCCACCACCTGAAGATTACGGTGAGGCCGAGGAGATAGAAGAAGTTGAACAGCCGTATCTTCCGGAGGATGAAGATGATGCAGCTGATACAGAGGAGACTGCAGCAGAGCCTGTGGCGGCATCTGCAGCAGCTATTGCATCTTCACCTGTAACGGTTCCTGCAGGGATGCCTGTATCGGCCCCGGCAGCATCTGCGGGGGCACCTGTAATGCCCGCTCCTGTTCCTGTATCGGTCCCGACAGTATCTGCAGGGGCACCTGTAATGCCCGCTTCCATTCCTGCAGCCGGCGCGGAAGCAAAAACAGACGAAAAACCGGTCATACGTCACGGACTGACCGCCCCAATACAATATCCTTACAGTGTTGATGATCTGGGAGAGGTCGAAGAACTTGAGACGATAGATCAGCCCGATGAGGTTGATGATATGCTGAAAACGCGCCCGATCCCCCAGGAAGAGATCGAAGCACGTATGCGTTATGAAGCCGGTATCGAGGAGGAGTACTCCGGCGAAGAAGAAGCTAGAAAGGCTAATCATCCTTCGTGGATGAAGCTGGAGGAGAATGTTACCAGCCGGAGGGATTTTGACGAATCCGAGACCGCTATCTTCGGAAGATTTGAAGGGATAGAATCCTTAAAGGCCCAGATCGTTGATGTCATAGATGACATGAAGATGGAGGCCGGACGGGGTAACGTTATCGTCATGGGATCTGAAAACTTCGGACGTAAGAGCCTCGCCATCGATATAGTAAAAGCCATCCAGGCGATGGATTCCACCTTCTCCGGCAAAGTCGCCAAGATATCGGGAGAAGCCCTTAACAAGAAGAATATACCGATGACCCTTCAGAAGCTCAGTAACGGTGCCCTGATCGTTGAAAATGCAGGAGGCCTGACACCGATAACACTGAACGCTATTACCGAGACTCTTCAGAATGATGTTGAAAGCATCCTGGTCGTATTTGAAGGAGAAAAGGATTCTCTTGAACCGCTCCTTAACGGCTGTCCCGAAACCAAGACGGTGTTTGATGCCAGGATCGTGATAGATGATTTCTCCAATTCCGATCTTGTGGCATATGCCAAGGGATATGCAAGAGAGCTTGAATACAGTATTGACGATATGGGGACCCTTGCTCTTTACAATAAGATCGGGGATATGCAGACCATAGACCATGTTGTCACTGTGGATGAAGTGATAGAGATAGTCGACAGTGCCATAAGACACGTGGACCGCAAGAACATGTCACACTTTATGGACGTTCTGCTTGCCAAGCGTTATGATGATGATGACTATATCGTTCTGCGGGAGAAGGATTTCCTGAATTAGTTTTATACCGCGATCAAGGGGGTTGATGAAATGGCAGCTTCAAAAGCAATAAGTCCGTTTGTGACCGATATGGATATGTATCTGTTCGGTACGGGTACTCATTATGACATCTACAAAAAGCTAGGCGCTCACCTTTGCAAAAAGGGGGGAAAGAGCGGTGTATACTTTGCCGTATGGGCACCGAACGCATCGGAAGTCATCCTTATCACCGAATTCAACGGTTGGAACGAGGATGAATACCGTATGACGCGGCTTGAGCCGGCGGGTATATATGAGATATTCATACCGGGTATGGATGTGGACTGTCTCTACAAGTTCCTTATCATTACAAAGAAAGGGGAGAAGCTGTACAAGGCCGATCCTTTTGCAAACAAGGCAGAGCTCCGTCCGGGCACGGCAAGCGTTACCGCGGACTATTCCAGGATCCGCTGGGGTGACAGCGCATGGATGAAAAAAAGATCCGAGGTCAATATATTTGAAAGACCCATAGCGATCTATGAGTGCCATATAGGTTCCTGGATGAGACATCCCGGACGGGATGACGAAGGTTTCTATACATACAGGGAATTTGCCGACAGGATGACGGAATACCTTCTGGATATGCATTATACCCATATCGAGCTTATCGGCATTGCCGAGCATCCTTTTGACGGATCATGGGGTTATCAGGTAACCGGGTACTATGCACCGACGAGCAGATACGGATCCCTTGATGATTTTGCTTACATGATAAATAAATTCCACAAGAACAATATAGGGATCATCCTTGACTGGGTTCCCGCACATTTTCCCAGGGATGCCCACGGGCTTGCGGATTTTGACGGACAGGCTCTTTTCGAGTATGCCGATCCCAGGAAGGGAGAGCACCCGGACTGGGGGACCAAGATATTTGATTACGGCAAAAGCGAGGTCAAGAACTTCCTTATTGCAAATGCCATATTCTGGATGAAGGAATTCCATATAGACGGTCTCAGGGTCGATGCGGTGGCTTCCATGCTCTACCTTGATTACGGCAAGAAGGACGGAGCCTGGATACCGAACAAATACGGCGGAAATCATAATCTCGAAGCAATAGAGTTCTTCAAACACCTCAATTCATACATCAAGGGAGTATTCCCGGGTGTCATGATGATCGCTGAGGAATCGACAGCCTGGCCCAAGGTTACGGATATACCGGAAAACGACGGTCTGGGGTTCACCTTCAAGTGGAACATGGGATGGATGCATGATTTCTGTGATTATATGAAGCTGGATCCCATATTCAGGAGAGACAACCATTACAAGATGACCTTTGCCATGAGCTATAACCATGCGGAGAAGTACATCCTTGTACTTTCTCATGATGAGGTCGTTCATCTGAAGTGTTCCATGCTTGAAAAGATGCCCGGCTTCTATGTTGACAAGTTTGCAAACCTCCGTGTCGGCTATACATACATGACAGGTCATTCAGGCAAAAAGCTCCTCTTCATGGGGCAGGAATTTGCACAGGATTCCGAATGGAGTGAGGACCGGGAGCTTGACTGGGCACTCCTTGCGGATGATCTTCATTCCGGAATGCAAAGCTACGTCCGTGAGCTTCTCAAGATCTATAACGATCATCCCTGCCTGTACGAGCTCGATCATGAGAATGACGGATTTTCGTGGATAAATGCGGATGACACCTACAAGAGCATCTATTCCTTTGTACGTTATGACAGGTCCAAAAAGAAGAGCCTGCTCTTTGTATTAAACTTCACCCCCATAGCCAGGGACGATTACAGAGTGGGCGTTCCCAAGAGCGGAAAGTACAGACTGCTCCTGTCATCGGATGAAAAACGGTTCGGCGGAAACACCGAGACTGTCAAAAAGAGAGTATTTACGGCTGAAAAGATAAGCTGGGACGGAAAGGATCATTCAATAGGGTATCCGCTTCCCGCTTACGGTGCCGCCATATTTGAGTTTTAAGACCAAAAGAGACCTCTTCATATCGAAGGGGTCTTTGTTTATTATAAAGAATTTGACCTCTTTACTATAAGGTTTTGGGGCCAATGTCCGAAATATAAAGTAACAGTCGGTTTATAGAGAGGACACTTATGAATATCGATGCTCTTAATATGAATGGTGCGAATCCTGTAAACGACATGGAACATATCACATATGGCAAACCCGCTTCTGCAGCATCAAGGATGATGACGGAGAAGATGGGATTTTCCTTAGACATTACGGGCAAAGTTAGGGAGAACGCTGCATACGGTAAGGAAGAATTAAGATCTGCGGAAGAAGTAGCGCAGGTCGCCGGTATGACTGATGTTTCCCTTCAGAGGGATTACATGGCCGTGATGTCTAATTCCATGTCAGAGGAAGATTTTGCGGAAATGATGAAGGACGGGGTCAATCCCGCAAAGATCCCTTCGCATGAAGCGGTCACCAACCTTGACAGGATCAAGATCAGGATGGCGGAAGCAGGGGTATCTGTTGCAGGATATAATGACGACCTTTCCGAGGAAGAGGTAAAGGCTGTTCTCGGAAATACCATAAATGCAGGGGCTGTCATAGCAGATACCTTAAATGATGCAGATCTTCCCGCAACGGAGGATAACGTCTCCGGGATCAGGGAGACGGTCATGATGGCCAAAAATTTAAAGCCGGTCTCTGATGAGGCCAAAGTTTTCATGATCGAAAATGATCTTGCCCCGACGGTGGAGAACCTGTATAAAGCAGAGTATTCCGCGGCAAAAGAGACTGTGGCAGACGCAGGTGTACGCTTTGACGGAGCTGCTACTTATGCCGGAAGTGCTTATACCGAAACAAAATGGGATGATCTGAAAGACCAGGCGGAAGAAGTGATCGAAGCAGCCGGTATAGATATCAGCGAAGAGGCGGTCGCGGATGCAAAATGGATAGTCACGCATGAGATCCCGCTGACGGCGGATACACTGACTGCATACAGCCGTATAAAGGATATCGACCTTCCCGCACAGGCTGAGGATCTGTTTGCGGCCATGACGGTGGCCATAGAGGAAGGCCGGACGCCCAAGGAGGCCGATCTTACAAATACGGTGAGCCTGTATGTCAGAGCTTCAAAGATCGTGGAAAACTTCAGGAACATGGAGGATCCCGAGGATCTTACAAAGCACAGACAGCTTGAAGAAGTAAGGCTTCTTATGACAAAGGAAGCAAACCTGACCCTTCTCCGCAAGGGCATTAATATAGAGACCCAGCCCCTCGAGAAACTTGTGGATGCTTTAAAAGAGGCTGAGAGGGAATTCTGGGCACCGGTCCTGTCAGACAGTGGCAAATACACGGATCTGACCGAGACGGAAAAGAATGATCTTGATACCAGGATAGATCTCTACAGGCAGACGGTAAGCGTGATCGACCGGATCCCCCATATGCCTGTGCAGACCATCGCCGAAAGTGTCATTCCCCGGGATACGAGAGCCGAAGGCACTGTACCGCTTCATGCCGAAGGGACAGCCTCACCGGAGGAATATACGCTTGGCTCAATAGCCGAAAGAGGACAGGCACTCTCATCGGCTTACGAAAAAGCCGGAGAGACTTATGAAGCGCTCATGACAGCCCCCCGGGCCGATATGGGAGATTCGATCAGAAAGGCATTCGGCAATGTTGATGACATACTATCAGACCTTGATATGGATATAAACGAGGCAAACCGCAAAGCCGTCCGGACTTTGGGCTATGCCCGGATGCCCATAGACAGGAACAGCATAGATACGGTAAGGTCCGCGACCATGTCGGTCGAAAGGGTCATAAGCCTGATGACACCCGCAAAGACGCTTTCCATGATCCGAGATGGACATAATCCCTTAAGTGAGAACATATTTGAACTTGAAAAGACGCTGTCGGAGGAGACTTTTGAGGAAACCGGGGAAAAGTACAGCCGTTTTCTCTTAAGGCTGGAAAAGAGCGGTAAGATAACCGATGATGAAAAAGAGGCTTTCATAGGTTTTTACAGGCTCTTTAACAGGATAGAAAAACAGGACGGAAAGGTCATAGGAAATGTTCTTTCTTCGGGAGAAGAGCTGACTCTTGAGAACATGCTTAAGGCCTCAAGATCAAACCGTCATCTGAGCAAGGAATATGTGATAGATGATGATTTCGGCCTTCTTGAAAAGCTTGTGGAAAAGGGTGATCCCATAACCGCACAGATCGAAAGGGTATTTCCCCAGCTTATAAATCCCGAGCCCGACAGGGATGAGATAACTGAGAGGCAGAGGGAGATAAGGGCAGCCGGAAAGGTCTCAAAGGATGCCGAGGAGATCCTTTTGTCCATGTCGGAGCCGGTTACCGCGGAAAACATTCTGGCTGTCAATGCCCTGACAGGCGGTATGGGTCCCGGATACAAGAAGCTTTTCTCTGGACAGAGGTCTTCTGAGGATGAAAAAAACGAGCCCGAAAGAGACCTGCTTACCGAAGAAGATGCAAGGAAACTGTCAGAGAGTCTGAATGACAGGGAAAGTGCCATGACCGCTTATGAGAGGTTCCTTGACAGGGCAGGCTCTGTCGCAGGAAACCGGGCCCTGTCATCAGGATCATATGAGGATGTAAGAAGCTTTTCCATGATATACAAGCAGGTCGGTTTTGCCGCATCCCTTGCAAGGCAGGAAAGCTATGAGGTCCCGGTATATCTTGATGATGGATGGACTTCCATACACCTGACCATAGTTCATTCCGGCCAGGGAGGCGGAAAGGTAAGGGCATCTTTTGAGAGTGAGGATTACGGCAGTGTCGAGGCTGCATTTACATTAAAGACGGAAGGTGTTGACGGATTTATAGTATCGGATTCACGTGCCGGGGTTGATAATCTGAAGGCGATTGACGATAAAATAAGAGAAGGCTTTCGGAAAGAGAGCATGGATACGGCAAATCTGTCATACGTATTTTCCAATAACAAAAAGGCCGGCTACCTTCCGGCAAATGACGGGGTAGAGGCTTCAAACAGCAGTCTGTACAGGATCGCAAAGGCATTCATAGGCGCAGTAAATAAAGTTTGATAAGGCATACGGAAGGAGAACTACATGAAGATCAATTCAAACATCCAGGCACTTGTTGCGCATAACGTACTTCGTTCCAATGAGGAAAAATATTCATCATCCACGGAAAGGCTGTCTTCGGGTTTTAAGATCAACCATGCAAAGGATTCACCGGCGGGAATGGCTATATCCAACCGGATGAACGCCCAGATAAAAAGCCTTTATAAGGCAAAAGACAATGCCAATAATGCAGTCAATGTGGTCCAGACGGCAGACGGGGCCCTTACGGAAGTCCATAACATGCTGCAGCGTATGAACGAACTCGGAGTAAAGGCTTCAACGGGTACTCTTACCACATCCGACAGAGAGGCCATCCAGAAGGAAGTGGATGCTCTCAGAAAAGAGATAGACAGGGTTGCCAAGGATACCGAATACAACACCCAGAACCTTCTTGGCGGTCAGCAGCAGATGAAGGGTTATATAACTAACGGCAACACCACTAAATGCAAAGTTCTGGATTATGATGTTGATTTTCCCAAAGGGAATTACAAGCTCAACATGGGTTCACTTACGAGCCCGACATTAACTGATCCAGACGGTCATCCTGTTCCGAATCTGAAAGATGTTGTATGTGAAGACGGGATATGCACAGCCACCCTGACGGACGGATCAAAGCTCATGGTGTCATATACCGATACCGATCATCCCGATGGTCTTGAACTTGATATAACGGGTATCGGCGGTATGAAGATACAGGTCGGAGGTTCCACAGGACAGGAGATACAGGTTGTGATCCCGAAGATGGATACCGTTTCCATGGGTATAGACAGTATAGACATGCGGACAGAGGAAGATGCCCGTAACAGTCTTGAAAAGATAGCCAAGGCCATAGAATATGT
>JAILLI010000026.1 GCA_024693225.1 Lachnospiraceae bacterium | reverse complement strand
TTGCAATAATTTATTTACTTAATTTTTCTTTACATTGCCTTGTTTTTGTGGATAAAATCATGGTATGTGCTTAAGATTGTCAGGAAAACAAACCATTTTGGGGTACTGGTATATGAAAAAGATCGTTTTGTCCGCAATTTTGGCCCTTTTTGCTTCTTTGGCCGTGGCCTGTGCACCTGTTCATGAAAACGACCGGGAAAACAGTGGGCAAAACAGCGTCGTAAGCTTTCCCGAAGTATCGGTCATTGTTGATGATAGCGTGAAAGATGCCGATGACATGAACGGGGATGAGACTGAGGCCGTAGCTGGACTTAAGACCGGGCCTGCATCTGAAAGTAAGCCTGCTTCTGAGACCGGGTCAGTGTCTTCAGGCGAGCCCGGGCCCGGATCCGAAACAGGGTCCGAAATCCCTTCAGAGAATGTAAGCGGGACCGAAGATGAGGATGAGGTTTCACACACCTTCTACGCGGAAGAGATAAGCGATGAGATATTTGCGAGAATGGAGGGAAAAAGTTATCCGGCTGACTGCAGGGTGGCTCGTGAGGATCTTATGTATCTCCATCTTCTCTATAAGGATATAAATGGTGATACACACGTGGGTGAGATGGTCTGTAACCGTACCATAGCTGACAGGCTGGTTGAGATATTCCGCAGCCTGTATGAGGCGGACTATCCCATTGAACATATGTCGCTGATAGATGATTACGACGGTGATGATGACGCATCCATGAGCGCTAATAACACCTCCTGTTTCAATTACCGGGTGGTAAAAGGTACGGATAAGATCTCAAAGCACGGCTACGGACTGGCGGTCGATATCAATCCCCGGTACAATCCCTATATCCATACCCTGTCCGGAAAGACCGTGGTAGAGCCTGAGAACGGCCTGCCGTATGCCGACAGGACCGGAGAATTCGACTACAAGATCGACGAGGATGATCTCGCATATAAGCTCTTCACAGAACATGGCTTTACCTGGGGCGGATCCTGGAAGAGCGTCAAGGACTACCAGCATTTCCAGATCGACTGATTTGTCTTTTCCCACCCGATGTGTTAAAATTATGTTAACCTGTAATAAAACAGCCGAGCTACCTTATTGGATGTTGTTATGGTGGTGTAAAAGTTTTACAGGAAAAATATACATCTTGCATCTGTCCTATGACGATGTGAATTGTAAAGGCCGATGTTTGAGATAAGGGAGGAGTTATATTATGAATGTAGTATGTCTGGATCTTGAGGGCGTCCTTGTTCCCGAGATATGGATAGCATTTTCCGAGGAGAGCGGTATCGGCGAGTTGCGCCGGACAACGAGGGATGAGCCTGATTATGACAAGCTCATGAACTGGAGGCTTGGTATATTAAAAGAACATGGCCTCGGTCTTCGGCAGATACAGGATACCATAGCAAAAGTGGATCCCCTTCCCGGTGCAAAGGACTTTCTTGACGAGCTCAGAAGCATAACCCAGGTTATCATAATAAGTGATACCTTTGAACAGTTTGCCACCCCTCTTATGAAAAAGCTTGGCTGGCCGACTTTACTGTGCAATTCCCTGGAAGTAGCAGAGGATGGCACTATCACAGGCTACAGGATGAGATGCCCCCAGTCCAAGCTCACGACTGTCAAGGCACTTCAGAGTGCGGGCTGTGAGACTATAGCATGCGGTGACAGTTTTAACGATCTTGCCATGATAAAAGCGGGCAGGAACGGTTTTCTTTTCAGGACAACAGATCAGATAAGAACGGATCATCCCGAAATACCTGCATTTGAACAATACGGGGATCTTCTGCATGCCATAAGGGCAGTACTGTAGGGCCGGACGGAAGGATCAGATATGTCGGTCAACATTGCGGTAAACATACAAAGCAGCATAAGGATACGCGGCTCGAAGACGCTGTATTTTGATCCCTGGCAGATAGAGGGCCAGCCGCATGACGGGGACTTTGTATTTATAACCCATGAGCATTACGATCATTTTTCTCCGGATGATATAAACAGAGCCATAAAATACGACGGGTATCTTGTGATGCCGATGTCGATGGCTCACATGGCACAGGATGTGACGACGATACCCAGTTCACATGTGATCACGATAGCTCCGGGGGTCAAGAGGGAAGTAGGACGTCTTTTTGTAGAGACATACCCTGCCTATAACATAGGAAAACCTTTCCACATGAAGCGGTACGGATGGCTTGGATACCTTGTTACTCTTGACGCCGAGAAGTTCTATGTTTCCGGGGATACGGATGAGATAGCGGAACTCGCCGATATAAGATGCGATGTGGCTTTTCTGCCCATTGGCGGCACCTATACCATGGATGCATCGGAAGCGGCACATCTTGCGATGAAGATACGTCCCAAGGTGGTGATCCCCACTCATTACGGGTCAATTGTCGGAAGTCCTGTAGTCGGGGATTTTTTCCAGGGGCTTCTGCCGAGAGATCTGCGGTGTGAACTCTTATTGTAAAACAGTCCCGGTACTTGCCGGGACTTTTATATTTTGCCTGATAATATCCGCCGTGATCCGGGATTGGCAGATCGGGGAAAAGAACAATATCACAATATATACAGATATATGGCGAAGAACTGCAGGACACTGCCTGCGAGGACGAAAAGATGGAAAATGGAATGCATGTACCGCTTTCCTCTTTTTTTGCCCATGGAATATATGACGGCTCCGATCGTATAAGCCACGCCGCCACCGAGTATCCACAGGATCGGAGCCCAGCCCAGAGCCTCGATCGTCGGCTTTGCGGCGATGAGTATGCACCAGCCTATGGCTATATAACATATCATGGAAAACCGCTGATACTTGTTGTGATCGATCGCGGTAAATACGCAGGCGACTATACACAGCCCCCAAACGATACCGAACATTGTCCATGCCCAGCCGGGCCGGGTACGCCTAAGTCCTGCCAAAAGTATCACAGTGTAGGTCCCGCCGATCAGGTAGTAGATGGTACAGTGGTCTATGACCTGCATGACTTTTTTGCCCATATTCTTATGAAGACCGTGGTAGACACTGCTCATGGTGTAGAGGATGATAAGGGATGAACCGTAGATGGAAGATGAGACAACACCCCAGGCATCCCCTTTAAGAGCCGATCTTACAACACACAGGACAAGAGCGGCTATTCCGAGCGCTCCTCCGACTATGTGGCTTACCATATTGAAGATCTCTTCGCCCCTGGTATAGTCGGGAAGGATCCGGTCTTTCAGTTTTGTTCTGGGCCGATGAAGCCTTGATGTAGTTGAATCCATTTGACGCACCTTTTATAATTAACGATATCACCGCACCTAATATAGCACATTAGATAAGGGCTGACAATCTTTTTGCCATCTTTTCATATTGTTAAGGAGAAGAGTATCTTATATAATAATGTATCGGATCGGAATTGCTCGGATCCGGCCTTAATGGTTCAAATGCAGGAGGAGCGACTATTATGAAACCATACAGCGAACTTACGAGAGACGAACTTATTGAACTTGAGCAGAAGCTCTTTCTTCAATATGAGGATATGAGGGCCAGGGGCCTTAAGCTCAACATGGCCCGCGGACTTCCTTCGGCGGAACAGCTTGACATGGAAGCTGACTTTTTCGGCATGCTCTATCCCGATTCGGATTTTATCTCTGAGGAGGGAAAAGACTGCAGGAATTACGGAGAACTCACAGGTATCCATGAGGCACGCAGACTGATGGGACAGATGATGGAGATCCCGTCGGAAAATGTCATCGTGTTCGGTAATTCCAGCCTCAATGTAATGTATGACACGGTTGCCCGTTCCATGATACTCGGGGTGTGCGGGTCCACGCCCTGGTGCAAGCTGGACAAGGTTAAGTTCCTGTGCCCTGTGCCCGGATATGACAGGCACTTTGCCATCACGGAACAGTTCGGGATAGAGATGATAAACATACCCATGACGCCGGAAGGCCCGGATATGGACATGGTCGAGGAATTCGTGAACAATGATCCGGCGGTAAAGGGTATATGGTGTGTGCCCAAGTACAGTAATCCCGGCGGGGTGACTTACTCGGATGAGACCGTGAACAGATTTGCCAATCTGAAACCCGCAGCAGAGGATTTCAGGATCTTCTGGGACAATGCTTACTGCATACATCATCTGTATGATGACAGGCAGGATAAGCTGATAGAGATAATCGGCGCCTGCGAAAAAGCCGGCAATCCGGATATAGTCTACAAGTTCTGCTCGACATCCAAGGTCACGTTCCCCGGCAGCGGACTTGCGGCCCTTGGCGCCAGCAAGAGGAACCTTGATTACATAACGTCCGTTATCAGAATACAGACGATCGGACACGACAAACTCAACCAGCTCCGCCATGTCCGCTATTTCAAGGATATAAACGGCATGAGGGAGCACATGAAAAAGCATGCGGCCATACTCCGGCCCAAATTTGAACTGGTTCAGAAGAAGCTGGGCGAGGAGCTCGGAGGCCTGGGGATAGGTACTTGGTCAGATCCCGTCGGAGGATATTTTGTATCCTTCAATACGCTTCCCGGCTGTGCAGGCACTGTCGTATCCATGTGTAAGGAAGCAGGAGTGACCATGACCGGTGCGGGCGCTACATATCCCTATAAGAAGGATCCCGAGGATTCCAACATCAGGATCGCCCCGACTTTCCCGCCGATCGATGAACTGTCCCAGGCGATCGATGTGTTCACGCTGTGCGTCAAGATCGCAAGCGTAAGAAAACTGCTGGGATGAAGTTTACTTTTTTGAAACGTTTTGCAGGGTACGCTTTTACCGGGTTTGTCAGCGGGATCGAAGACTATCCGCAACAGGCAGTAACAACAGGAGAAAGACAGATTTATGGAACAAAGACCCGAGAGGATCGGACGGAAGCTCATACATAACGGCGCGATAGTAGATATATATCAAGACCGTATGCAGCTCCCCGACGGATCTGAGGAGAATTTTGATTTTATAAAGCATAAGGGGGCTGCGGCGGTAATACCTGTCATGGACGACGGCAGGATCATAATGGTAAGACAGTACCGGAATGCCATCGATCAGTATACGCTTGAGATACCGGCAGGAGGACTTGACGGTGCCGATGAGCCCACAAGAGTGGCAGCCCACCGGGAGCTGGAGGAGGAGACCGGGTACTGTGCGAAGATGGAAGATGTGGAATTCCTCCTGTCCCTCTATACAACTGTCGCCTTCTGCAATGAGAAGATCGACATATACGTGGCCAGAAACCTGACGAAAACAGCCCAGCACCTTGATGATGACGAGTTTATCGATGTAGAGGTCTATACCTTGGATGAGCTTACGGGTCTGGTGCTTGACGGAAAGATCGTCGATGCAAAGACCATAGCGGGACTGATGGCTTACAGGGCGAAGTTTAATTAGTCTGGGCGCTCCGCCCAAACTGGAGTGTCGCGCATTTGGATCGCCTTGCGGCGATAGGCGCGACACGTGTTGACAGGGTCCCCCGCTTCGCGGCACCCTATCAACATATGTTATGTAAAATTTTTATTGTAAACTTTTCACAACATCTTGTAATGGCTCAAAAGCCTTTTAGCGATATCTTGTGTCAAGTGCCCAAAAGTCCGATAAATGCGATAAAATCAAGGAATTTTAAGGTTGATTTTATAAATGAATCTGCTTATAATAAGACGAGCGGCGCGTAAAATCGCAGCCGCCGGTACTTATTAACGAGGCAGATTTTTTTATGGAACAGGCAATTCAAGGATTCATAACTTATTTACATAACGTCAAAAAGAAATCCCTGAACACGGAACTTTCATATAGAAGAGACTTAAGCAAGATGCAGGACTATTTTGCTAACGAGGGCATCAAAGATGTTAAGGATGTAACGGAAGATGCTCTGGCAAAGTACGTTGAGCATCTCAATGAGAGCGGTTTTGCTGCGGCAACGGTCTCAAGAAGTGTCGCATCCGCAAAAGCTTTCTTTCACTACTGTGCAAACGAGGGCCTGATAACAAAGGATCCGACCGGAGTTCTTAAGGCACCGAAGATCGAAAAGAAGATGCCCGAGATCCTTACTATGGACGAGGGCACAAGGCTTTTGGAACAGCCCAAAGGTGATACGCCCAAGGAGATACGCGACAAGGCGATGCTCGAACTTCTCTATGCAACGGGCATCAGGGTTTCGGAACTTATGAACCTTGAGATATCGGATGTTAACATGCAGATGTGCTACATCACCTGCAAGGATGCGTCAAAGGAACGTGTCATCCCGTTCGGACGTGAGGCAAAGACCGCACTTTCAAGATATCTTGACGGCGGAAGAGCAGCGATCGTTGAAGATCAGACTTCAAAAGTACTGTTCGCAAACTGCTCGGGACAGAAGATGAGCCGACAGGGATTCTGGAAACTTATAAAGTATTATGCGAAGAAAGCCAAGATAACGGCAGATATTACGCCGCATACGCTGCGTCATTCGTTTGCGGCACATCTTGTCGAGAACGGTGCTGACCTTCGTGCGGTACAGGAAATGCTGGGTCATTCTGATATGTCA